>JBIKRJ010000101.1:0-8425 GCA_044349205.1 Cytophagales bacterium
TGCGCTCTTCAACGTGTTGCTTTTGGCACTTGAAAAGTTTACACTATTGTTACCAAACCGCCTGAAACCTGTGCCCAACAAAAGCTATTGGCTTGGCAACGAGGAAACCAAACAAGGACTTCAGTACGTTCTTTCCGACTGGTTTTACGGCTTTTCTGCCTTTCTAAATTGCTGGATTTTGATTTTTTTCTTTCTTTTTGGCAAAATAAACATCGACATGCACAGCAGTTTGCTGCAATATGCCTGGGTAATGCCTACCTTCGTCACCATGTTGCTTTTTTGGATTCTTTATTTGCCTATTCGCCTCAGCATCAGTAAAATATTCATTCGTTAGTTTATGGAAAAAGTAAAAGCGACCACCGTTTTGGGCATTTTGCACAACGGACAAATAGCCGTAGGTGCCGACGGGCAAGCCACCATGGGCAATACAGTGGCCAAAAGCAATGTGAAAAAAATAAGGGTGCTGGCCGATGGCAAAATTGTAGCAGGTTTTGCAGGCTCTACCGCCGACGCATTTACGCTCATAGAACGATTTGAACAGAAACTTGCGGCCTATAGCAACAGCATGAAACGCGCCGCCATAGAACTGGCCAAAGACTGGCGCACCGACCGCTATTTGCAAAAATTGGAAGCCATGATTATTGTGGCTTCGAAAAACGAGCTACTGATCATTACCGGAACTGGCGACGTGCTAGAACCCGACAACCACGTGGCAGCCATAGGTTCGGGCAGTATGTATGCCCAGTCTGCTGCTTTGGCCCTGAAAAAACATGCCCCCCACCTTACTGCCGAACAAATTGTGCGCGAAAGCCTTACCATTGCCGCCGACATCTGCATTTACACCAATCACAATTTTGTGATTGAGACAATAGACTGATAGCATCAATTTGTTGCACTAATCCAATTCGCTATTCGAAATTAATCCTATAAATAGGGTTGGTTTTGTATTTTGTTGTTATATTGTCGAGAAAATCGTTTTATAACATTCCCGGCATGTCTGTACTCAAAGAACTTCAAGAAAAACTAGGCAAACCCTATCACGACCTTGAATTCCTCCTCACCTGTTTACGCGAGGTGTTGATAGAAAACAAAGAGGAAAAACTGACCCATTATATTCCTTGGATAAATGGCGAAGAGGACAAATCGGCCGAAAAATTCAAAGAAGAACATTTGCAGTTGTATTCCATTGCTTTTCACTTGCTGAACATGGTAGAGGAAAACAACGCCGCACAAGCCAGAAGGAAAAAAGAGAACGACAAGGGCTTGGAAAGCGTGAAAGGACTTTGGGCCAGCAACTTGAAAATGCTGAAGGAAGCGGGTATCTCCGAAAAAGATATTGCCAAAAACCTTTCCTCCATTACCATTGAACCTGTACTTACGGCACACCCTACCGAAGCCAAAAGACCCATTGTGTTGGATCACCACAGGCAGCTGTATTTGCTTTTGCAAGAGCGCGAAAACACGATGTACACCGAACTGGAAAAAAACGACATAAAAAAACGCATAAAACTGGAGTTGGATAGGCTGTGGCGTACCGGTGAAATTTTTGTGGAAAAACCCAATGTAAAAACCGAACTAAAAAATGTACTGCACTACTTGACCAATGTTTTTCCAGATGCAGTACTGAAACTAGACCAACGCCTGCTTCAAGCCTGGGAAAGCGTGGGGTTCGATTCCAGCACCATTCGTGACTACACTTCGCTGCCCTACATCTCTTTTGGCGACTGGGTGGGTGGGGACCGCGACGGCCATCCGTTTGTAACTGCCGATGTAACCAAAGAAACGCTCGATTCCTTGCGACTGAATTCCTTGGTTCTAATCAGGAAATATCTTTCAGAACTTGTAAAGCACTTATCTTTCAATTGCCATCTGAAAAAATGCCCTCGCAACCTGCACAAAAGAATACTCAACATTTTGAATGAGTTCGAACTAAAGGAAGAGAACCTTTCGGAATCTGAACAAATAGAGGCTTTCTCTCTTTTTGTGAACCTTCTGATGATCAAATTGCCCATAGAGGTAGAAGGCGACACCCCAGTGCGATTGGCTGAAAACCCGTACAGCTATGCCAAACCTTCGGAACTTACGGCCGACCTTGAAATATTGTATGACGCATTGGTAAGCTTTGGCGCACCCATCATTGCCAACAACGATGTAAAAAACGTGATTCGCATAGTGCAAACTTTTGGTTTTCACTGTGCCAAACTAGATATACGCCAAAACAGCAAATTCCACGACAACGCTGTCACGCAACTGCTAAAAGCAGGTTTGGAAAAAGACATCGATTTTGCCTCCCTTTCTGAAAGCGAAAGAATAGAATTTTTGAGCAAGGAATTGGAATCGCCACGCCCTTTTACCCAACCTTGGATGAAAATGGGACCGGAAGCCACCGCCGTCATCGAATGTTACAAAGTGGTGAACGAATACTTGAAAAAATATGGCTCTGATGGAATTGGCTCGTTTATAGTAAGTATGACTAGGTCGGTCTCCGACTTACTGGTAGTGTACCTACTGGCGCGCGAGGCGGGCCTTACCGAAAAAACTCCCGACGGTATGGTGAGCAAGGTACACGTGGTGCCTCTTTTCGAAACCATTGACGACCTTTTGGGCAGCCCTGCCATTTTGAGCGATTTTGCCCAGCATCCTTTTACCAAGCGATCGCTCGCCTACCAAAGCAGCCAATCGGGACAAGCCATACCCACTCAGCAAGTGATGATAGGGTACAGCGACAGCAACAAAGACGGCGGCATTCTGGCCTCGCAGTTTCATTTGTTTAAAGCCGAAAAAGAACTAACCGAGGTAGGGAAAAAGCTGAACATCAAAATCCGTTTTTTCCACGGCAAAGGGGGGTCTATAAGCCGCGGCGCAGGCCCTACTAATTGGTTTACAAGAACTTTACCTCATGGGTCGTTGGGTGGCGACATGCGTCTAACCGAACAAGGCGAAACGATTTCGCAGAAATATGCCAACAAACAAAATGCGATATACAACCTCGAACTGCTTTTGGCAGGTACAGCAGGTGCCACCATTTTACACAAATTCACCAAAAAACAAGATCCACCTTTCGCCGAAAAATTCGAGTTCCTTTCTTCGGCCAGCAAAAAACATTTTCAGGCGTTGCTTAACCACAAAAGTTTCATGCAATTTTTTGGTCAGGCCACTCCCATCGATGTCATTGAATTAAGTAAAATAGGTTCGCGCCCCTCGCGCAGAACAGGCAAAAGATCTTTGGGAGACTTGCGGGCCATACCCTGGGTATTTAGCTGGAGCCAATCGCGTTTCAATATCACAAGTTGGTATGGTGTGGGCACAGCCCTGGAAGCCTTTGTAAAACAGTTCCCCAACGATTTGGACGCTTTGCGTAAAGAAGCCGAACAAATAAGCCTAATTCGCTATGTGCTTACCAATGTGGACACCAGCATAGCCGCCACCGACGAAATGGTTTTCAACTGGTATGCCAATTTGGTCGATGACAAAACCGTGAAATCCGATATCTTGGGGCTTATCAAAGACGAGCTCGAGAGAACCAAAAAAATGCTGGCTCTTGTGTTTCCAAGTCCCATTAGCGAACGCAGAAGCCAACATTTCTATTCCAACAAACTACGCTCCACTCCGCTATACGACTTGCACAAAAACCAAATTGCAGCGCTGAAAAAATGGAGAAAAATGAAGCAAACTTCACCCGATTCGCCCGAAACACACGATTTGCTGATGCACTTATTGAAAACGGTAAACGGTATTTCGGGGGCGCTTCGCATGACAGGTTAGAATGTATCGAGTAATTGATGCTTTTACATAAAATTATCTTTTGTCCTTATTTTTGTATGTCGATCTAAATTTTTGGCCAAATGGAAGTACAATTTGAAACGAGGCAAAGGGTGGTTGCCAAAGAACGCATCACATTCGGCAACCAAAAAAGTCCGTTTTTTACCGAATTGAAAAAGGAGGTAAAAAAGTATTTTGAAGATAAGGGTATCGAAAGCACGGGCAATTTTGCTTTATATTCCAAAGCCATTTTCTTAATTGCTACCTATATGGTAGCCTATGCAACTGTGGTGTTTTTTGCCCCTAATGGCGGAATTGCGCTTCTTTTGTGTGCATATTTGGGTTGGGCTGCTGCTGGTCTTGGTTTTAACGTAATGCACGACGGCTCGCACGGCAGTTTTTCAAGCAAAAAATGGCTCAATACGCTGGCCTCACATTCCATAAACCTGCTAGGTGGCGATGCCATGTTGTGGAGAAACAAGCACAATATCATTCATCACACTTTTACCAACATAGAAGGCTATGACCAAGATATTGCCCAAATGCCCGTATTGCGTCTAAACAGAATGCAGGAAAAAAAGTGGTTTCACAAGTACCAGCACATCTATTGCTACTTTGTATATGGCCTTTCGTCCATTTTGTGGATGTTTTTGTTAGACTATATCAAATACTTCAAACGCAAAGTGGGCAACATTCGCATTCCCAAAATTACTTTTGTCGAACACCTCACATTTTGGCTTACCAAAATAACCTACACTAACATTTATGTCATCATACCATCATTTTTCTGGGACATAGAATATGTGCTACTGGGCTTCTTTGTATATCATTTTGTGTTGGGACTCACCATTTCTACGGTTTTCCAATTGGCGCATGTAGTCGAAATCACCCATTTTCCCGATACCCACTTTGAAAACCAAAGCATAAAAGACGAATGGGCAGTGCACCAACTTAAAACCACTGCCAATTTTGCCACTGACAACCGATTCATTACTTGGTTTGTAGGTGGACTTAATTATCAAATAGAACACCACTTGTTTCCTAAAGTAAGCCACGTGCACTACCCTGCTATCCAAAATATTGTAAAATCGGTGGCGGCAAAATTCAAAGTGCCTTACCACGAATACCCCACATTTTGGACTGCCATAGAATCGCACACCAAACACATGAAAGAAACGGCTGTAGCTTAACGAATGAATATGTATTTATACAAACTACCCGAAAAAAATCAATTTCTGTTTGTGCGCGACAAAACCCTATTTAGTCTGTACAAACCCAAAGAATTGGGAGATTTACCTTTGGTACCCGAAAAATTGTACAAAAAATACGAAAAGCATTTTGGCTACATCGACACCAAATTGTTTCGATATTCGGCGCTGGAATTACTTAAAGAACAATTCAACAAAGTATTCACTACCAACCAGTTGAACAAAGCCCAAACATTTTTATTGAGTTTTGTCATCAACAAATTCAAGATCACGAAAGAGCAATACGAAGAGATGTTGCAAAAAACATTGGCCGAAGACAATTCGTTCGAATTGCAAATGCAGTTGGCCAAATACCAGTCTATCAAAAGCCAATACGAGGGGGGAAAGCTCCAACAGATTTTTTCTTTCTTGAAAAACTAAATCGGGACTATTTTTTTGCCCTTGGCCTCTTTCAGTTCGGATGGCAAAGATTCCGAAATGCTTTTGGCCACCGCATCTATCAATTTTTTCTTCAAAAACTGCCTGTGCACCACAATGGAAATTTCCCTCACGGGCGCAGGTTCTTCAAAATAGCGGACCAAGTCCTGTTGGTCTTCGTGTATGCCTCTTGTAGCCAAGACTGGTAAAATTGTAATGCCTTTGTTCAATTCCACCAGTCTTTTCAATGTTTCCAAACTTCCCGACTCGTAATTAAAATGTAGGCGCGGTTTCGATTGGCGTTCTTTGCACAAATGAATGACTTGGTTTCGAAAGCAGTGCCCTTCGTTCAAAATCCAAGTTTCATCTAAATTCAAGTCTTCGGTCTTTATTTCTTTTTTAGAAAACAAGGCACTTTTTCTGGAAACATAGGCTACAAAATTTTCATAAAACATGGGCATTTCGGTAAGGGCGGCATCTTGCAATGGCGTGGCCATAAGCCCACAGTCTAGTGCTCCCTTTTTCAACCTCGACACTATTTCTTCGGTTGGAAGTTCTTGAAGGTGCAATTCCACACTGGGATAGTTTTCCAAAAATATGTCCAAAAACAAAGGCAAAAAATAAGGGGCAAGCGTTGGGATTACGCCCATATGCAATACACCCTCAATTTTATCAGACTGCTCTTTGGCTATTTCCAATATGCGCCCACTTTCGGCCAGCACCAATCGCGCTTGTTGCACTATTTGGCTACCCAATTCGGTACAGACTATGGGTTGCCTGCTACGGTCAAATATTTTAACCCCAAGCTCCTCTTCCAACTTTTGTATTTGCATACTTAGAGTGGGCTGTGTCACAAAACATTTTTCGGCCGCTTTTACAAAACTCCTGTAGTTGTCTACCGACACGATGTATTCTAATTGGGTTAGCGTCATTGGTTTTTTATATTTATAGATATTACCTATTGATTCATAAAAATAATCGATTTTTATTATACTCTCTATTATCCCACTTTTGTTCCATAAAATATTTAAACAACACACCTATGGAAAATAGAATCATTTCAGTGGGATCGGTTTTCCCAAGTTTCAAAAAAACCGCCGTGGTTTCGTTGGAAAAAGGCAACGAGTTTTACACCATCAGTTCGGAAGACCACAAAAACGACAAATGGCTGGTCATGTTTTGGTGGCCTAAAGATTTCACCTTTGTTTGCCCGACCGAAATAGCCGAATTCAACAAAAGAATTGGTGATTTTGAAGACAGAGACACCCAAATTATAGGAGCCTCGACCGACTCGGAATATGTGCATTTAGCATGGAGAAAAAACCACGACGAACTGCGCGACCTGAAGTTTCCGATGCTTGCCGACACATCCAAATCGTTGGCCGAAGAATTGGGTATTTTGAACGAAGAGGAAAGAGTGGCCTACCGTGTTACTTATATCATAGACCCGCATGGTATTGTGCGATGGGTATCGGTCAATGACATGTCGGTAGGCCGAAATGTAAACGAAGTACTGCGTGTGCTGGATGCCTTGCAAAGTGACGAACTATGCCCTTGCAACTGGACAAAAGGACAAGAAACCATCAAAGCATAATCAAGTATTAAACAGAGCCAAGCTTGTCTTGGCTCTTATTTTCCACCTTAAAAACCATAAAATTATGACCACGACAAGCACCATCAATGAAACATTTGCCAGTATCGTCACTTTGCTCGACCTCAAAGACGAAAACATAAAGGGTGGTATTTTGGAAATAGCGGAAAGCAACCACCGCTACATCAAAGACTTGAAAATAAACCTAGGGAATGCCTTGGAATGTGAAAGTCTGAGTAAGAAAGAAAGTATTTTGATTGCTTTGGCAACCGTAGCCAACGACAAAAATGAACTTTTGACCGAAGCATTTGGGAAATTGGCCTTGGAGCATGGCGCCAACGAAGAGGAAATAGCGGAAGTATTTGCTAGCGTTTCCCTCATGAATACCAACAATGTGCTTTACCGTTTTCGTCATTTTATGAAGAAAGATTACTACGAAAATAGCCCTGCGCGCATCAAAATGAGCATTATGCTAAATCCAGTATTGGGGCACGAACTTTTCGAACTGATAAGTGTGGCCGTTTCGGCATTGAATGGCTGCGAAAAATGTGTGAGTGCTCACGAAAATTCGCTGTTGCAGAACTATGGTTCGACCGAAGCCAGAATTTACGATGCTGTGAGGGTGGCCGCGGTGATCAAAGGCATTTCAAATGCCCTGTATTAATGAATAGGTTTTGAAATATAGCGGTGTTATATACATGAAATAAAATACACAAAATGATTGTGCTACCTTTTTGTGGTTCTCATTTTGTAGTTTTGTAGTCTTTTAAAAGGCCGAACAGTATTTATTCTTCATGAAACACATCCGTAATTTTTGTATCATCGCCCACATAGACCATGGAAAAAGCACCCTGGCCGACCGTCTGTTGGAACACACGCAAACGGTAGCCAAGCGCGATATGATGGCGCAAGTCCTAGACAATATGGACTTGGAACGCGAACGTGGCATCACCATCAAAAGCCACGCCATACAGATGGACTATTTCTACGAAGGGGAAAAATACACCTTCAACCTTATTGACACACCTGGCCACGTCGATTTTTCGTACGAAGTGTCGCGTTCCATTGCGGCCTGCGAAGGTGCGCTGCTAGTGGTGGACTCGTCGCAAGGAATAGAGGCACAAACTATTTCGAACCTTTATTTGGCTATTTCGCACGACTTGGTCATAATTCCAGTGCTAAACAAAATAGACCTTCCACACGCCATGCCCGAAGAGGTGAAAGACGAAATTGTGGACCTGATAGGATGTAAAAGAGAAGAAATAATACCCGCAAGCGGAAAAGCAGGCATTGGAATCGAAGACATCCTTCGTGCTGTGGTAGAAAGAATTCCCTCACCAAAAGGTGATGTGAATGCACCACTGCAAGCCTTGATATTTGATTCAGTTTTCAACTCGTTCCGCGGAGTGGAAGTCATGTTCCGTGTGTACAATGGTACCATCAAAAA
>JBIKRJ010000102.1:0-8350 GCA_044349205.1 Cytophagales bacterium
AATTATCAAAAGAAAGAGGGAAACCTTTGTGGGCCGTCTAGAAATTTCAGATCGTTTTGCCTTTTTAGTACCCGATGGCAGAAAAATCCACAAAGATATTTTTGTGGCAAAAGACAAATTAAATGGCGCAAAAAAAGACGAAAAAGTAATTGTAAAGGTGCATTACTGGCCCAATAGATCTGATAAAAACCCAGAGGGTGCCGTAGTCTCGATATTGGGCAAAGCAGGCAACAACAATACCGAAATGCACGCCATTATGGCTGAATTTGGTTTGCCTACCGAATTCGAAAAAGAGGTTTTGGAAGATGCCGAAAAAATATCGGAAGTAATTACGCCTGAAGAAATCAAAAAAAGGCGCGATTTTAGAAACATAACCACTTTCACCATAGACCCTGAAGATGCAAAAGATTTCGACGACGCACTTTCCATACAAAAACTACCAAATGGCAACTGGGAAATAGGCATACACATTGCCGATGTCACCCATTATGTAAAACCAGGCACTACACTTGAAAGGGAGGCCGAACATAGAGCTACATCGGTTTATTTAGTTGACAGAACCGTACCCATGCTTCCAGAGCGGCTTTCCAATTTTCTTTGCTCTTTGAGACCTAACGAAGACAAGCTAACGTTTTCGGCAGTTTTTGAATTGGATGAAAAGGCAAATGTGACACATGAATGGTTTGGACGCACCATCATACATTCTAACAAAAGATTTAGCTACGAAAAGGCTCAAGAATGTCTTGAAAGTGGCGAAGGTGATTTTGCAGAAGAGGTAATCATTTTAAACACCCTTGCTAAAAAATTACAAGCCAAAAGATTCAAAAGCGGCGCCATAAGTTTCGAGACAGTTGAGGTAAAATTCAAGTTAGATGAAGAAGGTCGACCATTGGGACTGTTTCCAAAGATTAGAAAAGACGCTCACAAACTGATAGAAGAATTCATGCTTTTGGCAAACAAACGAGTAGCCGAGTTTTGTTATGGCCACAAAGAGGGGAAAGAGCACAACACAATGGTGTATAGGGTGCATGACGAACCTGACATGGATAAAATTCGGAATTTCTCACTCTTTGCATCCAAATTTGGGTACATGCTAGTGGTTGACGAATCGAAAATTTCAGAAAAGCTGAACGATTTTATAGAAAAAATTGAAGGTAGCCCCGAGCAATATTTATTGCAAAATCTTGCCATTCGCACGATGGCAAAAGCGCGTTACACCACGGCAGCAGCGGGGCACTTCGGGCTTGCTTTTGCACATTATAGCCATTTCACTTCTCCTATTCGTCGTTTTCCCGACATGATGACGCACTTGCTTCTGCAAAACTATTTGGACAATAAACCTTCTCCCGACAGAGTAGCATTCGAATTAAGATGTAAACACTCATCAGAAATGGAAAAACTGGCTGCCGATGCCGAAAGGGCTTCCATCAAATACAAACAGGTAGAGTACATGCAAATGGCGGGTAAAAAAGTATTCGAAGGCATTGTTTCAGGTGTTACAGAGTGGGGAATGTATGTGGACATGAACGAAACCCGATGCGAAGGAATGGTGCGTATGTCGGATATGAACAGCGATTTTTTTGAATTAGATGAAAAAAACTACCGACTTGTAGGTAAAAAAACAGGCAAAACATTCACATTGGGCGACACCGTGCATGTTAAGGTAAAAAATACAAGCCTGGAGAAACGGACTATCGATTTGTCGCTAGTGGATAAAAATGATTTTTAGGCCAAATACTTTTCTAAAAAAGTACAGCAATTCATCACTTCCAATTCTGAAAAATAAAAATCATCCAAATCTTCGGTGACAATACACTGGCAACGAACGTTTTTTGCAGCATAATATTCCAAGCCATCCTCAAAATCCCCAATCAATTTGTTTTCGGAAGTTTGGATAACCACATTCTCATTTACAGGACATATTCTCAATTTAGAAGCAAGAACAGCCATTTTTCTTTTCGCCATTTCTCTTCCACTTTTCTTTTCCGAAAAATAGAATGCGATTGCTAGGGAAATAGGTGAAGTGTAAACCTCAAATTTGGGGCTGTCGCAAAGACTAAGAATTTTAGAGGAAAAAGAAAAAGTGGGGTATTCCTTGTTCAAAACAGATACCAACACATTGGCATCTAAAAAAATCCTCATTTTTTAGATTCGTAAAATTCTTTCTTCATCTCTTTGCGCGACTTGGCAGCTCTTTTGTATTGGACATCTCCTTCTGCCAAAATATTGACCCAATCTGCCACAGGCAATTCTTCTAAGGTATCATAATTTTTGGCTGTAAGTTTCCTGAAAAGCAATTCAGTGAGTCGAGAGAGGCTTATGTGTCGAGATTCTGCATAAGCTTTGGCACTAGCCAAAACGCTTTTGTCAAAACTTAGTGTGACCTTGGCATCCATTTTTGCAATGTTATACGACAAAAATATTTATTTTATACGTATAAAAAAAAGACCCCTATACGTGCAATGCCCTATTTTCTGTAGCGGCCAAAGCAGCTTCTTTCAATGCTTCGGAATAAGTGGGGTGTGCGTGCGACATACGACCTATGTCTTCGGCCGATGCCCGGAACTCCATCGCGACCACCGCTTCTGCTATAAGATCGGCAGCGCGAGGACCAATGATATGGACGCCCAGTATTTCGTCGGTTGTTTTGTCGGCCAGTACTTTCACAAAACCATCCAAATCGTTGCTAGCCCTTGCCCTACCCGATGCCTTGAATGGGAAAGAACCCGATTTGTATGCCTTGCCTTCGGTTTTCAATTCTTCTTCGGTATAACCCACTCCCGCCACTTCAGGCCATGTATATACCACGCCTGGTATAAGACGGTAATTGATGTGA
Organism: Cytophagales bacterium; assembly: GCA_044349205.1. Classification (GTDB taxonomy): domain Bacteria; phylum Bacteroidota; class Bacteroidia; order Cytophagales; family UBA9547; genus UBA9547. Next base: position 2,837 of record JBIKRJ010000102.1, read on the forward strand.
GGCTTTTGCCCAGCAATCACTTCGGCAACAAAAGTACCTTCTTCCTCGGCTTTGTGGGCCAACATAGCCCCTTTTACCACATCGCCTATTGCGTAGATGCCCGGTACTGAAGTTTCTAAATGATCATTGGTAAGCACCCGACCTCGTTCATCAGTTTTGATCCCGACATTTTCCAAGCCTAAACCATCGGTGTAGGCTTTTCGGCCTATCGCCAACAAACAATAATCACCCTTGAACTCTACTTTTTTTCCGTTTGAATCTTCGGCTTCTACTTTTACTTCCTTACCTTTTGCAGTTGCAGAAGTTACTTTATGGTGGAAGAAAAATTGGAAACCAAGCTTTGTAAGCACCTTTTGCAATTCTTTTCCCAATGCACGATCCATAGTGGGAATAATTGAATCGGTATATTCAATGACCGTTACTTTGGCACCAAGACGAGCATAAACCGACCCCAATTCTAAACCTATGACACCGCCGCCAATGAGTAGCAAATGTTGCGGCACTTCAGTCAAATTCAAGGCTTCGGTGGAAGTAATAATCCGTTTTTTATCGACAGAAACAGTAGGAATGGTGGTCGGTTTGGAACCTGTGGCAATAATTACCTTTTGTGTGCTAATGGTTTTTGAATCACCATTTTGCTGCGAGACTTTAATATTGTTTTTGTCAACAAAAGAACCCAAACCCTGAAATACATCTATCTTGTTTTTCTTCATCAAAAACGCAATGCCGTCGTTGTTGGCTTTTACCACCTCGCTTTTGCGCTTTACCATTTGCACCATATTCACTTTGGGAGCTGGTATGTCTATACCATGTTCTTTGAAACTGTGCGCAGCATTGTGGAAATGCTCCGAAGAATCCAACAACGCTTTGGAAGGAATACAACCAACGTTCAAACATGTACCGCCCAAAGTGGCATATTTTTCGATGATGGCAGTTTTAAGCCCAAGCTGGGCACAACGAATGGCAGCCACATAGCCACCAGGTCCAGAACCTATTACTGTAACGTCGTATTGCATACTAATTTATATAAAGTGCTAAACTAAAGTTTAATTCAATGTGTCTAACTTCAAAATTAGCAAAAACTACTAATTTTAGGGCTTTTAAACTAAATAATAGCATGACCTATTGCCTTGGAATAAAGTTGAAAGAAGGACTTGTGGCCATCGCCGACACAAGACTTACATCTGGTTCGGAAACCACTACAGGTAAGAAAATGTATGTACACAAGCATGGAAACCAATTCCTCTTTATTATGACATCGGGTTTGCGGTCGGTACGCGACAAGGCAATTACTTACTTCAAGGAAGAAATTGAGGAGAATGGCGACAAGCATAATAAAATGTACAAAGCCGTGAATGCTTTTGCAGCACAACTTAGAAGAGTGGCATCGGAAGACAAGGATGCACTTGCTGCTTCGGGTCTTCGCTTCAATTTAACTGCTATTGTGGGAGGGCAATTACAAAACGACGAAGAACATAAACTTTTTTTGTTGTATCCAGAAGGGAATTGGGTAGAAATTGGAGAGGGCGCTCCTTTTGTCATCATCGGAAATTCGGGTTATGGCAAACCAATTCTCGACAGAACTATCACCCCCGAAACCCCCATGAAAATAGCCTTGAAAACTGGTTTTCTTTCTTTCGATTCTACACGAGTAAGTGCCAATGACGTCGATTTTCCCATTGATGTGGTGCTTTACAAAAAGGACAGTTACCTACCCGTTGAACATCGTTTCGAAAAAGAAGATGTTGCCAATGTGTCGCAAAATTGGGGGAAAGCATTGCGCGAAAGCATCAAAAATATGCCTGAAGGGTGGATGGACGAGACATTGAGCAAACTCAAAAAAGTTTCCATTCCATAATAAGGCGTTGATATTTGCAGTAACTTGTGTAATCTTGTTGAACTAAATTCCTGAAAAAAATGAAAAAAGTACTTATTCTAATAGGCATTGCCCTAACGTCTTTACTTCTAAGTTCTTTTTTGCCAAAAAACAAAAAGGCAAACAACCACTTCCCCAAAAAAGTCCAAATAGCCGATGTTTACAATATCGATATCGAAAAATCGAAAGTAAACTGGACTTGCAAAGGCGTTGGAAAACAACACACGGGTTATGTAAAAATCCAGTCTGGCAAAATCAACATCGACACCAAAACCATCACGGGTGGTTTTGTATACATCAACATGAAAAGCATTACCAACACCGACATCACCGATGCAGGTTTCAATAAAAACTTGGTCGACCACCTAAAGTCGAAAGATTTTTTTGCTTCTGCCACCTACCCTACCTCCACATTTAAAATACTAAAAACGGACCGTTTTGATGTGGCTGAAGGCAAACCCAACTACAAAATATATGGCGAGCTGACGATTAAAAATATCAAAAAACCCATCGAATTCCTTTCAACTGTTTCGTACACCAAAAAGTCGATTCGTATTACAGGCGATATAGTATTGAACAGAACCGAGTGGGGCATAACCTACAATTCTGGAAATTACTTTCAAGACCTAGGCGATAAATTGATTGAAGACAACATCAATCTAAAACTTGACATTTTTGCCGACATTCAATAAAAAGCTTTTTAGATTAGGCAAGTAAGAGGTCTATATCCTGTAAATCAACTCTTTATATTGCACAAAGACGCTTGGCCGCTTCGGCAAGCTCTTGTTCTTCTTTGGCAAAACAAAAACGAATCAATTTGTCGTCTTGTCCATCGGCGTTGAAGATTGAAACAGGAATTGCAGCCACTGCGTGTTTTTGGGTAATCCATTTTACAAATTCCAAATCGGGCATTTGCGAAATAGCCGAATAATCGGCCAAAAGAAAATATGAACCGTCGGTAGGCAAAAACTTAAATGCACTGCCACTCATTTGTGCAATAAAGAAATCGCGTTTTTGTTGGAAAAACTTGGACAATGAAAGATAATTTTCTTCCTGTGCCAAAAAATCAGCCATAGCATACTGAATGGGTGTATTGGCACTAAATGTCACAAATTGGTGCACTTTGCGAATTTCTGCAGTCAAATATTTTGGCGCCAAACAATACCCAATTCGCCAACCCGTACAATGAAAAACTTTACCCAAAGAAGCTACCACCACCGTACGATCGTACAATTGCGGGTGACTGGCCAAACACAAATGAGCCTTCCCATCGAAAACCATATGTTCGTACACTTCGTCGCTTATCACCACAATGGAAGTATTTTTGACTATTGCCGCCAACTTTTCTATATCAATGGCTGTCAATATTTTACCAGTAGGATTGTGGGGCGTATTTAAGATGATGAGTTTCGTTTTCGGATTGACGAGTGCTGCCACTTTGTCCCAATCGTAATGAAAGTGAGGAGCTTCAAGTTTTATCCGAATCAATTTACCCTTATTCAGCTGTACAGCTGGCGGATAAATGTCGAAAACTGGCTCAAAACATATGACCTCATCACCCTCGTGCACAAAAGCGCTTATTGAGGCGAAAATAGCTTCCGTAGCCCCAGCCGAAATGGTCACTTCTGTGGCCACCTCGTAGGAAATTCCGTACAAGTTTTTTTGTTTTTGGCTTATCAACTCGCGCAATTGCAGCACACCTTCCATAGGTGAATATTGGTTAAAGCCTTTGCGCATGTATGTCCCAACCAAATCAACCAATTGTTCCGAAACATTAAAGCCTGGAAAACCCTGCGCAAGATTGATGGCACCGTATTGTTGAGCAAATGAGGACATTGCAGGAAATATCGAAATGCCTAGATTCGGAAATTTGCTATGATTTGCCAACATTCAAGTTTTTTTATTCTAATCAAAACTGATTTTTATCGATAATTTCTATGGCGCGCTCCATCTGTTCGTCAATCGAATTTTTCAAACCGGATTCAGTTATGTACACAAACTCATCGGGTTTTATGCCAGTTCGTTCTACAATGTTTCGATTGATATCCCAAGTTTTATTGTTCACCAAAGTATATTCGATACCGCAAGGCAAAGTGCGCTGCACAATAAAACTCGTTGCCCCAAAAGTATAATCTCCCACTAACTTTATTTGCTTGTTGTATGCTTTTACTTGGCGCATGGCCATGGTGGCATGTTCGGCAGCACTTACGGTAAAACGGTTAGTCAACACCACGACAGGCCCCAAGAATTTTGGCAACCTATTGTTGCCACCAACAGCAAACCGCAATTCGGGACCGAAATTTTCGGGCAATGGCCCAACTTTTTCCCGATTGTATCCATAGGTGATTTCGAAAACCCCCAAAGGCAAAAAAACACTCATGGCATTCCACATCACGCCCAAATTCCCTCCTTCATTCATTCTCAAATCCAATATCATCCCTTTAACCGTAGGATGCGTTGTGACAGCAGTACGAATCATATTTTCGACGGAAGCGCTTGTCAAAAATGAAAGGATATTCACGTATAGAATGCCGTTGCCCTCTATTTTGCCATATATACAAATGGTATCGGTTTGGGCTGGCTTTACCACATTGGGAGCAGTTACTACTTTGTAAGTTGAATTTTCGATATACAACTTGTTGATAGCAAGGTAATTTTTGTAGTAAAAACTTATTGCATCGGTTGAAGCCACTTTATTACCTGATTTATCGGCTCGAACCAACTTGTACAGATTGTCAATGGACTTTTCGTTTGAAAAATAGTTTTTCTTGTATGAAACGCTCAAATGGCCGTCGGAAAAACCACTCAGCATTTGGGTCATCACGGTAAACAATTGGTCGGTGGTGGTAGAGGGTGTGATCAAATTTCGATACACTTCGTACCGGCTTTTCCAATCAATTCCATCTTCTTGAAAATAGGGATAGCCATTGTGCAAATCGTTCCAAAAAATCTCAAAATTTCGTTCAGACTCACTTCTAGGGTCGGGTTTTATCAGCAGTTTTTTGCAAGACGCAAACACCAGCAAAATGAATAGTAATATGCAATACTGCTTTTTTGAAAACATATCGAAATCAGTCTAAAAATGGAAATACAGCCCTATAAATCCTTGGCTGTAAGCCCATTGTTCTTTTTCTGGAAAATTCACTTGCAAATAACGGAAGGCATAGGTTGCCTTCAGACTAACTTTTTGTGACAAATGAAAACGATAATGCAAACGGCTATCGAAACCGAAAATATTTTTCACTACCGAATATTTTGCCTGGGTAACTGTAGTAGGGTCGGCCTGCGTGTTGGTCAAAGTACGCGCTGCTCTGCTAAGAATAGGTATTGAAACATCATATTCCAACTGATGTTTAGAGTTGAAGTTCCTTTCCAAACTACATACAAAACCAGCCGATTGCACTATGTCGGTGAGCTTGTTCTTGTATTCAAACTGTATGAAATTTTTCTGAAATCGAGAAAATGAAAAATCGACACCCAAAAAGATATTTATTTTCCGATTTTCCGTGTCCTTTATCAAATATAAAAGTGTGTAGTTGAGCATATAGGCTTTGGATTTCAAGGTACTAAAATCTAAACCGTCGGTTTCATTAGGAAAAAATTCGCCCAACTCGCCTTTGTAGGCGAAACCCTCGTTT
>JBIKRJ010000103.1:0-8309 GCA_044349205.1 Cytophagales bacterium
TAATCGTTTGGCAGCACAATAATTTGCCCCATCTTAATGTTGTGATAGTCCTTGATATTTGGATTTTTTTCCATAATCATATGTTCGCTTAATCTTTCTTTGGATGCTATGCTCAAAACGGTTTCACCCTTCTTTACAGTGTATTTGTAATAATTGAAATAGGGGTTCGAAAAACTAATCAAAAAACAAGGATTCCCATCAAATACCACCACTCCCCGATTGGCCACAAGATTGCCCAATTGTTTTTGGTATTTGCTTGTCAAATGCTCCAAAATGTTCATCAAATGTCCAAATCCCGACTGGTAAATAGTATGATGCTGATTGTCGCGCATAATGTTACCCATCGGGTCTAAATGAACATTTATCCAGGGAAATCCATTTGTATTTACAATGGCTCTGTTGTCGTTTTCGCCTTGTACATACAATACCTCCAGCCCTTTTTGAGGACTATTTTGTTTTAAATACACTTTGAAAGGCTTTAAATTCAGCTTCACAGCCGACTCTTGCGTGTGCATTTTATTGCCAATACGTTCAGTTTTTTTCATATTATAGGTCATAGCCGAAATTTCCTTGGTTTTGGAAAACATGGCATTGATAATTTGAACGGGGTCATTGGCAAAAGGATAAAAAGCCATCAGCCCAAAAATGGATATAAAAAACAAAAAAATGACCATTAGCTTCCCCAATGCTTGTCTCCTGTTCATCATCCAATGTTTACTAAATCGAGCAGAATTTACGAAAAAAAGAATTTGTCTCAGTTAGATTGAAAAAGTAAAGTCAAAAAAAAACCACCCTCAGTTTTTCATGAGAGTGGTTAAGTCGGGGTGGCAAGATTCGAACTTGCGACCTCCTGGTCCCAAACCAGGCGCGATGACCGGACTACGCTACACCCCGATATTTTGTGTGTGGGTGTGTCCCAAACCTACACTACAAACTCAAACTTTATTTGCGGAGAGAGCGGGATTCGAACCCGCGACACAGAATAACCCGTGCGGCAGTTTAGCAAACTACTGGTTTCAGCCACTCACCCATCTCTCCAAAAACAATTTCTAAGTTTAGGAATGCCAAAATACGCTCTAAAAACTTGTTTGTTTTAGATTTTTTCAGGCTTCTCCCGAAATGAGGGTGCAAATATAGAGTTTTGGATTGTCCCTACCAACAGCCTTTTTCAATTTACTTTAAAAAACTCAACTTTCTGTTTTTCTTAAATGTACTCGCCTCAATACCAACAAATAAATACCAACTGAAACCAACAATGAAACGAAAGAAAGCAATATAGGCACTTGTTCCTCCGATTCAATATCGAAACTGGTGTATCCTTTTGTTTTAAGGTAAATCATGACCAACATAAAACCATTGTTGACAAAGTGTGCCAGTACCGCTAGGTGAAACTGCCCAGTGAAATAGTACAAGTAGCCAAACATGGCCCCCAAAACCATGCGTGGTACAAAACCATAAAACTGCATGTGAATGGCGCTGAAAAAGAATGCTGAAACCCAAATGGCCACGTGAAAAGACGCAAAAAGCTGCTGAAACTTATTTTGCAAATAGCCTCTAAACAAAAGTTCTTCGCCCAAAGCTGGCAAAAAAGCAATGACCAACAATCCCATCAAAAGTTCTGCCTGCGTGTTCAGGTCGGTGAGCAATTCTGTTACTTTTTTCAAAAAATCCTCTTTTTCCTTCGCCCAAATTTCAAAATCTGACAAGTAAGACGGCAATTGAAGTGATTCGTTCCATTCTACCAAAAGAGAGGTAAAAGGCATGGAAAAAAGCGCCAAAGCCACCGTCAACAAAATAAGTATGGTATCGAAGGCAAAATGACGATACAAAAAAGACCGCCAATCTTTTTCTTTCCATTTGATGTACAGAATAGGGGCAAGCACAAAAGCAAAAAAAGACGAAAAACCCTGCATAACAAGTAATTGAATCTTCATTTCAGGATGCTGAAATGGATTGTTCAACTTTTGCATCAGCATGTTAACATCGAAACCGTGCCAAGGCAAAAGGGTGACTACCGACAAGAACTGTGCCAAAAACAACCCTGCCAATACAAAACCTAAGAAAAAAAGGACATCCAATACAACCTGTTTCTTTTCCATTCAAAATACTAATTAATCGACACGAATTGTGACATTTGATGTAAGGGGATAGCCCACGCAAGTAAGCACATATCCTTGCGCTATCTCGTTTTTAGAAAGTGCGTCTGAACTGGAAAAATCGACTTTTCCATCTACACAAGTGCCAATACAGGCGGTACACACGCCATTGGTACAACTGTACGGAATCTTGATTCCATTTTCCAACGCGGCATCCAAAATGCTTTGTCCATATGAGATTTGAAACTCGTACTCTTGATTTTTGTAAATAATTTTCACCAAACTGTGTATTCCATTCGATTTTTCGACTGTCACATTTGAAGCAAAATCTTCCTTTTTAATCATGTCGGTAGGATAACCCATTTGCACCAAAGTCCTCTCTGCCATTTTCATAAAATCGTGTGGGCCACAAAGAAAAAACATGGTTTCTTGTTTTGGTTCTTGCGCACATTCTTGCACAATATCCACCAATAAATCTTCATTCAATCTGCCCTTGAAGCCCAACCATCCACTTGAAGGCCTACTCAATACGTGCACAATATTCAACCTATCCGAATATTGCAACTCCAAATTTGCGAGTTTTTTGTTGAAAATAATGGATTGTTCGTCTCGATTGGCGTACACAAGATGCACCGTTGAATGGGGTTCTTTGAAAAGCAGGGTTTGCAAAATCGAAAACAAAGGCACAATGCCACTGCCCGCCCCTATCAAAAAATATTCTTTTCGGTTTTTCGAAGACATAGTTGGGAAGAATTGGCCACTTGGGTGCAAACATTCCAACACATCGCCTATGTTTATTTTTTCAGTAAAATAAATAGAAGCCAATCCTTGTTCAGCTCTTTTTACCGTGATTCCCAACATTTTGTCTTTAACAGGCACTGTGCATATTGAATAACAACGACGCACTTCATTGCCCCCTATTTCAAGCAAAAAAGTTAAAAATTGACCTGGCTTGTAAAACACCGTTTGCCCCGCTGTGTTTTCAAAATAAAAGGTACAGGACTGGGACGTTTCCCATACTTTTTCTACCACTTTCAATTTCAAATTATCCATAAAAACAACTTAATGTGTATCCAAAATAAATTTCGCTTTTCATTTTCAACCCAAGTTCAAATCACCATTTTGCAAGTATAATGTTTAGTAACTATACAAAATGAGTGCTTTTCGGCGAAAAATATTGGTTGCTGGGTTTACCCTTTCGCAAATAAGTACAATATTTACCTTAAATTGATATTCCATTGGAATCTACAGCCACACATACCGAACTAGAGAAAAACGAAAAGTTTGTAAAGGAATTCATGCCTTACTTGAAATCGCTTTACAACTTCGCATTCAGGCTCACGCTCGACGAGGACGATGCCAACGACTTGGTGCAAGATGCCTATCTGAAAGCCTTCCGGTTTTACAACACTTTTGAAGAGGGAACAAATTCAAAAGCATGGTTGTTCAGAATTTTAAAGAACAGCTTCATAAACGAATACCGACGCAAAGCCAAACTGCCCGGCAAAGTTGATTACCAAGATGTTGAAGCGTACTACAATTCAGAAGATGTTGACGAACAAATAACGCCCGATTTGCGCGTAGAATCGGTGCAAGACATGATTGGCGACGAGATTACAAGGGCGCTAAACGCTATCGATGCCGATTTCAGACTGGCCATCATCCTTTGCGACATCGAAGGATTTACCTACGAAGAAATGGCCAAAATTTTGGACATTCCCATAGGTACCGTAAGGTCAAGATTGCACAGAGCCCGGCAAATGCTCAAAGAAAAACTAGCCGATTATGCCAAAGGATTGGGCTACAAAGTAGACAACGAAGAATAGAAATTATGGAAATATATAATTTTACGCAGTATGTTTAATTTTATTGGAAAGTGGTTTGCATACCCAAAAAAACGCGACCACGAAGAAAGAAAAAGGTTTTTGGAAGCGGTTAACTTAATGCTAGACGGCGAAGCCACTCCCGAGCAACAAAAAATGGTGATGGACAAAATACGACGTTGCCAGTTTTCCAATAGCAAATATGAATTGGAAAAATGCATCCGAGAAAAACTCAAATCGTTGTATTGCTGCCACGACACGCCCCCTCAATTGAGCCAAGCCATTCTTCAAAAAATCTCGACACAAAACAGCTCCCAAATCTAATTCTGCACTCCTCAACAATTTCCAATGTCGGGTAAGCTTCTCATTTTTTCTGCCCCTTCAGGCTCGGGCAAAACAACTTTAGTCAAACACCTAATTCAACAAATTCCCACTTTGGGATTTTCTATTTCGGCCACTACGCGCAAACCCCGCGGTGAAAAAGAGATTGACGGCAAAGATTATTATTTCTTTTCGCAAGAAACTTTTGAAGCCAAAATCGCAAACCACGAATTTGCCGAATGGGAAGAAGTGTACAAAGGCACATATTACGGCACATTAAAATCGGAGATAGAACGCTTGTGGGCTGAAGGGAAAGATGTGATTTTTGATGTAGACGTCATAGGCGGATTGAACCTAAAAAAAATTTATGGCGAAAAAGCTTTGGCGGTATATGTAGACATCCCCGATTTTGAGGACTTGGAAGCAAGACTGCGTCGCCGCGCCACCGAATCGGAAGAAAAAATACAGCAAAGACTGGAGAAAGCGCGCTATGAACGCGAATATCGAAGCCAATTTGACACCATACTTATGAACGCCAATTTGGAAATAGCCCTAAAAGACACCCTCGAATTGGCAACTAACTTTTTGAAGAAATAAACGGCCTTACTTGGTATAACCCAAGGTTTTGAGCATTCCGTCGCTATCTTGCTCTTTGGCAAAAAGTCGAGTCACCACTTCCCCATCTTCGTCACGGTCTATCAGCACATGCTTAGGCGCCGGTATCAAACAATGCTGAATGCCTCCATAACCGCCCAGCGATTCCTGATATGCCCCTGTGTGAAAAAACCCGATATATTGCTTCTTGGGATCTTTCTCGTCCAAAACGGGCAAGTAAATATCGGCCGAATGTTCATCGGTGTAATAATAATCCTGGCTGTCGCAAGTAAGACCGCCCAAATGTACTTTTTTATATTTCTTGTCCCAGTGGTTTACCGCCAACAATATAAATTTCTGATTGATACCCCACATATCGGGCAAGTTGGTGATAAACGAACCATCTATCATGTACCACACTTCTTTGTCGTTTTGTAATTTTTGGTCGAGCAGGGAATACAACACGGCGCCGCTCTCCCCTACCGTATATGAGCCAAATTCAGAGAAAATGTTGGGCTCGGGCACTCCGTTTTCGGTACAAACTTCTTTTACTGTCTCAATTACTTGTTCAATCATAAACTGGTAATTATACTTGAATTCGAGACTAGTTTTGATAGGCAATCCTCCTCCTATGTCGATAGAATCTATGGTAGGACATACTTTTCTAAGCTCGCAATAGGTATTTAGAAAATCGGTGAGTTCGCCCCAATAGTATGCCGTGTCTTTTATGCCAGTGTTGATAAAAAAATGGAGCATTTTCAAAGAAAACTTCGGGTTGTGCTCTATTTTTTCCTTGTATAAACGAATGATGTCATTTTGGCGAACTCCCAGCCGCGAAGTGTAAAACTCAAATTTGGGTTCCTCGTCTGAAGCAAAACGAATGCCGACATTGCAATTTTTATTCATCAATTTGTCGTACTCGTCTATTTCTTTGATGTTGTCTAAAATGGGGATTATATTTTCGAAGCCGTCGTTTACCAACTCGCTTACATACTTGGTGTAAAGTTCGCGTTTGTAGCCGTTGCACAACACATAGGTTTTCTTATCAATAAGTTTTTGCTTGTACAAGTTGCGCACTATCTGAATATCGAAGGCAGAAGAAGTTTCGATGTGGACATCGTTTTTTAGCGCTTCTTTCAGCACAAATTCAAAATGCGAGGCCTTGGTGCAATAACAATACGTGTAGTCGCCACGGTAATTTGATTTTTGCATAGCATTTCGAAAATACCTTTTGGCGTCTTGAATGTTGTGCGAGATTTTAGGCAAATAAGACAGCTTCAACGGAGTTCCATATTCTTTGATGATTTTCATCAAAGGTACCCCGTGGAAAAATAGTTCGTTGTTTATGACAGTAAATTCTTCCGTAGGGAAGTAAAACGATTGTTCTATCAAATCGACGTATCTGTCTCTTCTTGCCATTTCTTGGATTTAGTAAAGGGCTGCAAAATTCGTTTAATAAATAGTTTCACCAAAGAAATAGCAAGATTATCTTATGGTTAAGCTTTAAAACTATTTTATCGCCCTTGTTTGTGCTTAACGGCAACAAGTTCTACAAGGAGCCAGTCGCTGAGAGATTGTCGAATGGATTTTGATTGTGCCTATTTTTAATCCCAAGAGCGGTTGTTGAATAAAATATAACCTACATGCAATAGTACGCCATACGAACGACGAGGGTCGTCGTAGTACAAACCACTAATGCTCAACGGGCCAAATGGGGTAAAATATACCAAATTCACATTTCCACAAAAACGAATAGGTTCTAACCTGAGCACCGAGCGCACTTCTTGGTTGGGCATGGTTTCCAAACTATTGAACCTTTGAAAGAAAAAGGCCTCTGCCCTACACTGAAGTCTTGAATTGAATTTTATAATGTTCTTGATACCACCTGCGATGTAATAGAAGCCTCGATAATTTTCCAAAAACAAGGTTTTGCTGTCTTGCATGGGAGAAAAAGCGGGTGAGGCAATAAGGGTTGAAGTATAATTGCGAAGCACTGGCTGAGATGAAAATACTCCTTCGGCCAAATAGCCCAAATTGTACTTTTTACCAACAGGCACATACTGTTCGTATTTGAATTTTACTTTTAGCCAATTATGGGCTGTAAAACTCTTTTCTTTTAGCAATGAAGATGAGCCAGGTCTATGGCTTTCTTCGTCATAAAAATATTTTACCCCAAAACTAAAGGCCGTACCTTTTGTAGGATACATTTTTTTATCTAAGTCGTAGTTATCCAAGGTGATACCGCTCGAAATGCCTTCGTGCATCGTTACATCCAATGTGTCTTTGTTGTTCAGGGTGTAATCATTGAGATAGCGGTCAAAATTATTGAAATAAAATTGTTGTGTCGACAGCCTAGTGCGCGACTTCCAAGGTATTCCAATCGACACACCCGCTTTGAAATCGTTTTGCCGAATGTAGGTTGGTATTTTATCGTCAAAGATAATTTCATTCATTCTGATAAAATCCCACTGGTTCCAAGTAACCTCGGGTTCAAGGTATAAAGGTTGTTTTACGGTAGGGAAAATAACCCGCATTTTGGCTTGGGCAGAATGGTAAAACCGCCCAGTGTAGAAATTTCCGTAAACCTGAAAAGACAATCGGTTAATGAAACTGTAGCTGTAACCAAGATACAACTGCTGCACTGCCCTAGTGGCTATGTTGCCGCCTAGTTCCAGTTCCAATTTGCGCTCTCGTTCCAATTTTGCATACAAATCATATTTGTGGGTAGTGTCGTTCCATTTGATAAGCGGAAAAAGCAAATTGAAATTCCCATCTTGAATAATTCGGTAATAGCGAAGCGAAAATTTGTCGATAGTAAGTTCTTTCTTCCTCTCTCTTAGGGTATTGTACACAAAAGTGGCGTTGCTTTTGCGCAAACCTGAGATTTGGAGTTTTGACAAAGTTGTAGGTTCGGGCAAAGAGGCGAAATATTGGCGCCTTTGCAGCATTTTCTGAAAACCCGTTGTGTCGCGCAACTCGTTCAAATACGGTTCCAATCGTTTTTTTGCTTCGTCGTATCCTGCTTGAATTATGAGTTTTACTTGATCAAAATCTATTGTGGACAAATTACTAAGGTTTGGATGCACATACACTCCTTTGTCTTTCAACAAGGTAGAATCCGATTTTGCAAAAAGCATATACAACAAAGACTGGGAAACATGCAATTCGTCCGATTCAAAAGGATAGTCGGTAAACGTTTTAGACGAAACATTGACCCCTATTACAAATTCAGGATTAAATTCGTCGAGAGCAACATCTACAGGAAAATTGTTGTAAATACCCCCATCGTACACATACTTGCCGTCTATTTTGAAAGGCTTGAAAATAAGTGGCACCGACATGGTCGCTCTCAATGCCTCGCTCAAATTTCCCTTTCGCAATACCAGTTTGGATTGCGAAAAAACATCGGCTGCAAGACATCTGAATGGCACCATCAAACTATCGAAATACTGTGTGACTACCGAGGCACGAGCCG
>JBIKRJ010000104.1:0-8297 GCA_044349205.1 Cytophagales bacterium
TGACGTCGTTTTTATCGCCTAGTCCCAATTCGTCCAATACAAAATCGGTGTAATCGTGTTTTGGGTCGGTGTACAACATCACCAAATCACCCGATTTGTCAAATATAACTTGTAGCGCTTTCTTTTTTGCAACTTTTTCAATGGCCGTATATACTTTGTCTTGTACAGGTTTCACCAGTTCTTGTTTTTTCAAGAAAACCAAACCTTCAGGCCCAAAGTTTTTACGCTGCAATTCTTTGGCTTCTTTTTCGTGTTTGGCAATAGTGTCCAATCGTTCTTTTCTTAAATCTTCAGTCAAAAGTATTTCTTCTGCCTGAAATTCTTCCTTCAGTTTTTTAACGTGGGCATATTTTTCTTCTACTTCTGTTTGCCATTTGGCCGACAGTTTATTTAGTTCCTGTTGTGCTTTGGCATATTCAGGCACTTTGCCCATGATAAATTCCGTATCGATATACCCAAATTTTTGTGCATTGGCAAATGCACAAGAAAGGATCACCAAAATAAAAACGGAGTATCGCAGGAAGAACCTCATTGGCAATAAAAACGCAATATTAAAGGATATATTACTACGAATAATTGATAATTCCGAATTATTACCTGATTTGCTGCCCGATAGAGAACATAAAGCGCTGACCTGGGTCGCCAGGATAGCCACGGATACCGTCCAAAGGAATGCCGTAGTCAAGCCCAATCAGACCAAAAGCAGGCATAAAGATACGGGCACCTACACCGTATGAACGCTTCAAATCGAAAGGTGTGTATTGTTTGTACGACTGCCACGCGTTTCCAGCCTCAAAGAACCCAAGCACATAAATAGAAGCCATAGGGCTAAGAGTGAGCGGATAGCGAAGTTCGAAAACTTGCTTAGCAAAAGCCACATTGCCGTTGCCGGTATATTGGCTTTGCACCACATTGTTGTTGTAACCCCGCATGCCTATGATGTCGTAGCCCAACAAGAAGTTGAAGCCAGTAAGTCCATTTCCACCCAACAAAAATCTTTCGAAGGGACCAATGCCTAGCTGCTTGTTGTACGAACCCAAAACACCGTAGTGAGCGCGGGTGTTCAACACAAATTTGCCAATGAGCTGGTGGAAATACGACAAATCGAACATCCACTTGTGATACTCCACAAATTTGAATCTTTCCAAAAAGGTCTCTTTGCTATAGTCCCTTCCCGACTGGAAAACCGAATAGGGAGGAGTAAGCGCTGCCGACAAGGAAATGTTGGAACCGCTACGCGGGAAAGTAGGATTGTCTATGCTGTTGCGGGAAAGGGTATTGGTAAAGCCTATGTTGTTGAAACTTCCCGTTTGGGCAACATTTCCCGTTAGGAAGCCCAAATTGTAAGAATCTAGCTTATAAACCAAGTACGAGAGAGTGTGACTCAGAACAAAATAATCGTCGGGCCAGCGCAACCTGCGGGCATAGCTCACAGAAAAATTGGTGATTTGAAGTTTTCCTTGGTTTGTACCGAAGAAATTGGCGTTAGAACCTATGCCATAGCCAAAAGATCCGATACGGGTAGCAGCTCCCAAATTTTGGAAAGAACGACTTGCCGAGATGGTAAGTGAATTGGGTCTTCTTCCGCCCAACCAAGGTTCGGTAAAGGAAATAGAATAAGACTGGAAAGTAGGGCCGTTGGCTTGCGCCGAAATGTTCAGCCTTTGTCCGTCGCCAGCTGGTAGCGGGCTCCATTGGCTAAATTTCAGAATGTTGCGTGCCGAAAAATTGTTGAAGGAGAGTCCGAGCGAACCTACCAAGCCCCAATAGCCCCCGTAACCACCCGACAATTGCAACTGATCACTGGGTTTTTCTGTCAAATTGTACTCTATGTCAACAGTTCCTTTGGCAGGATTTGGTTTGGGCAAAATTTCGATTTTTTCAGGGTCGAAATAACCAAGTTGGGAAAGTTCCCTTTGCGAGCGTATCAAATCCGAACGGCTGAACTTATCTCCAGGATAAGTACGAATCTCGCGCTGTATCACATGATCGTTTGTTTTTGTATTGCCCGAAATCAATATTTTATCGACAGTAGCCTGGGTGCCTTCATGCACGCGCATTTCCACGTCGACGGAATCGCCCTCGATGCGTACCTCTACAGGATCCACGTGGAAAAATAAATAACCGTCGTCCATATACAACGAACTCACATCAGCACCGTTGGGATTATAGTTAAGGCGCTTTTCAAGTTCTTTTGTATTGTAGACATCTCCTTTGTTTATCCCGAAAATATTGCCCAAATACTTCGAATCATAAAGGTAATTGCCTGTCCAAGTAATTTTTCGGAAATAGTATTTACGGCCTTCTTCCAACTGTATTCTTATGGCCACATCTTTTTTCAATTTTTCCCTTCTTCCAATACGCTTCGATTGGGCCTTTGTATTCCCTTCTTTATCTGAAATTATTTCATCGCTTTTCTTGTAAATATATACAGTATCTGAAATTAATTTCACATCTCGATACCCGTTTTCGTTGTAGTAATCAAGTAGTTTAGACTTATCTTCCTCGTATTTGGCACGAACAAATTTTGACCTTTGCCAGAAAAATCCTGGCTTTTTCCTTTTTGTTTTTTTCAGCTTCGACTGAATCTTTTTATCGGAAAACACTTCATTTCCTTCCACCTCGATTTTTGCAATTTTGACTTTACTGCGTTTGTTGATGTTGATGAGGAGCGAAACGCTGTTGTTCATCGAGGTATCTATGCTTTGGGTAATTTTCACCTCTGTATTCATGAAACCCTTGTCGGCATAAAACTTTTTGATGGTATTTTGGGTGTTTTTGATAGCGGCATCGGTGATTATTTTTCCCCTTATCAAGCGGATTTTATCCTTGATGTCGTCTTGTTCGCTTTTGGTCGCACCCTTGAAAATATACTTTGACAAGCGCGGCCTTTCGACCAAATAAAAATCTAAATACACATTTTCGCCCTCCAATTTCAGAATACTGACTTCAATATTGCCAATTAAACCTTGATCCCAAAGTTTTTTGACGGCGTTTGAAATGGCGTCGCCAGGTATTCGTATCCGGTCGCCTATTCTCAAACCCGATATAGAAACGATGGCCCCGGCATCCAAAAATCGGGCTCCAGAAACCGATATGTCGGCAATTTTGTACTCGCGTGGGGTACTCAAATCTATATCGACCGCATTGCCCAAACTAGTATTGGGTGGAGTTTGTGCTTGCAGACGAAATGCGACGACAAAAAAGAAAATTAGACTGACAAATATCCTCATGAATGGCTACGGACTAGTTGTTCGCTTGTTTTGCCAAACCTACGCTCCCTGCCTTGATAGCTTACAATGGCTTCGTGCAAATGCTCTTTTCTGAAATCGGGCCAAAGTATAGGGCTGATATACAATTCGGAATAGGCAGCTTGCCACAGCAAAAAATTGCTGAGCCTATTCTCGCCACTGGTACGGATAATCAGTTCTGGATCGGGTATATTTTTGGTATTTAGGTACGATGAAAACAATTCAACATCAATATCTTCTTCACTTAGGTTTCCTTTGCTTACTTCTTTTACCACTTGTTTCACGGCTTCTACTATTTCCCAACGGCTACTGTAGCTAAGGGCCAGTACAACCGTGGTACCAGTCGAAGTAGAAGTAAGTTCTATGGCTTCTTTCAATTCCTTCTGACAGGAATTGGGCAAGGAAGAAATATCTCCGATGGAAGCCAAACGAATGTTATTTTTTTTGAGTGTTGGAGCTTCCGACCGAATGGTAGACACCAACAAACTCATCAAAGCATTCACCTCTTCCACCGGCCTGTTCCAGTTTTCGGTAGAAAAAGCATACAGTGTCAAAAACTCGATACCCAATTCAGCACAGCCTTCCACAGTGTCGCGCACAGCTTTTAGCGCATTTTTATGGCCAAAAATACGGGCGGCACCTCGCTGTTTTGCCCAACGGCCATTTCCGTCCATGATTACGGCAATGTGCGAGGGTAGTTTATCTTTGCTAATGACTGACAAAAGAGGAAGGTGTTGAATAAAGAACTACAAATATGGGGCTAAATTGGCTATAAATCAATCGAAAGGCTTTGGACAATATACTTTGTACAAGCTGTAACTAATGCAAATGCCATTGTAAATATACCAATCGAGGGTATTGGCATTTCCTCCATAAGTTTCTTCGCTCACATTGTCTAGTAAGTCGGTAAAGGTTTTTCTTGCTACTGCTTCGGCAGAAAAATTCCAACGATGCCCCATTCTAATGCGCAAACCTATACCCACCGGCACTATAGGTTGTATAGGAATGGTGTTGGAATTGGAATAAGGCAAAAAGTAGAACAACCCTAACCCTCCAGCAAAGTAGGGAGTCCAAGTGACTCTTCCTGAATTACTTCTGTAATTCAGGAAGTTATATTCTATTTGCATAGCTCCTTCGTACAATACATTTTGAAAGGACATGCCTCGCTTTACATACACGGGGTCAGAAGATTTGGGGTCATCGGCTTTTATGCCACCAACCATAATGTGGTAACGCAAACCCACGGCAGGCGTGAAATTATTTTTGTAAAAAAGCAAAATCGCTGGCCTGTAGTTTTTAAGTTCAAAATTATCGTTGGTATAATCGCCCTTGTAGTTGGTGCCGCCAACGCCAAATCCAAACTCATGCTTTTGGGCTTGTGCAAAAAGAGCAGATAACAAGAAAAAAATTAAATACTTCCTCATCAGGAATTGATAATTGGCTGTAAAGTTAGGACTTATCAAAACAAATCCTTCATCTTAGTCTGTAAACCTCGGGCAGGAAATATGACCTCCAATAATGTAGCTCAAATGCACACCGGTAAGTATGTACCAATCTGCCTTTTCTTTTTTGTGCCCTCTTTGGTCGCCCTCGCGCCCCCATCCCCAAAATTCCAATCTGTCGGTTTCTTTGTTGTAGTAAATTCGTTCATAGGCGATGTCGGGTGCGCCCTGCTTTATAAACTGCCTCAACGCAGTTTTTTCCACATTCTCGTATTGGGCTGGGTTGGCAGGTTGGCTTATCCAATCCAAACTTCTATTGGCCATTTCGGCAGCAAGTGGTGATTGGTTTTGAGGGTCTACATAGTTTCGATTCACATCGTCCAAATATCCTGTGAAGGTCTTGCGCCAGCCTATTTCAAAAGCCAAATCGAAATTGTTAATCAATTTGAAACGAACCCCTAACCCAAAAGGAACTGCTACCTGAAATTTCGAATACGCAACTCCTTCTGTTTTCAAGGGCTGAAGTGGAATCCATTGACCGTTTCTTTCGGCCTTGGGATTATGGTAAAACCCTGCAATGCCCACAAACACATAGGGAATCAGAAATCCTGAACGACTCAAATAGTCGTGTTTGTTCACGCGCAAGTCGTATATCACATCGAATTTCAGTTCAGAAATGGTATTGCGGAAATTGGCATTTCGCATACGGCGAAACTGGTCATCACCTTCAGTATCCGATATTTTGTCGCTGCCATAAATTCTTCCCCACGAAAAAGCACCTCGAAAAGTGAATCGTTGGTTGTACCGATAGGTACCAAAACAGCCAAAATTTGGCCGAGTGTAGCGCATTGCAGGGCTTAGAAAATTTTGGGCTGGATCTAGGTCGCCCACATAGTTCATGGCCTGAAGCGAACCTCCCACTGTCCAATACCGTTTCTTTTTCTTGAAAAAAACGATGCCAGCACCCTGGTTTCGATGCGAAGGGGGCTGTGCCTGTACACAAGTAAGGAACAGAGAAAACAAAAGCAAAAAAGTGATATGGCTCCTAAACTTCACGACCCTGTTATAATCTTTGCTTAATAAACCGCTTGCTCGCTTTTGGATATTGATGAAATGGTAAAGTTAGCGAAAACAAACGGTTGCCCAATTACTATCAATAATTCCTGACATCGAGCCCCCAATTCAATTTCAACCTCAAGGTATTCAAAAAACTATCTGAAGGAAACTTTATCAACCTCACATTGAACGCTTCTTTTCTAATCGTAAGCCTTACGCCTGCCTTAACGTTTTCTGTTCTGGAGTCGAGCGAAACCAAAAAACTCTTGCTTCTGCCCTCTATTTCGAATGACAAAACCGATGTATCGGGCACTATCAAGGGTCTCACATTCAGGTTGTGCGGACTAACAGGGGTGATAATGAAATTTTGGGTAAGCGGCATCACCACAGGCCCGCCACAGCTCAAAGAATAGGCAGTAGAACCAGTGGGCGTAGCTACTATAAGACCGTCGGCCCAATAGGAATTCAAAAATTCCCCGTCCAAATAAGTATGCACAATAATCATCGAGGCCGAATCGCACTTGGTAATAGCAAATTCGTTGAGAGCAAAATTCTGACGACCAAACTTGCCCGCATCTGACTCCAATCGCAACAAACTTCTTTCTTCAACCCTGAATTTTTCTTGCAAAATGGCCTGAATCAAGTCGGTGTAATTGTTTTCGTTGACAGTAGAAAGAAACCCCAACCTGCCCACATTTATACCCAAAATGGGAATTTGGCGATGTGCCGAAAAAGTCACCGCATCCAAAAAAGTGCCGTCGCCACCTATGCTGAAAATGTAACTTGCCTTGGCTATCTCTTCTGCCGAATAATAGGTTTTTGCTTCTTGCAACAAACCGTGTTTCTTCAAATGCTTGAAAAAGGGCTCATATACCAGCAGCTCTATTTTTTCCAATAGCAGGTCGTCTATAATTTTCTTGATGAAAAAAATAGAGTCGTTTTTGAAAGGCTTGCCATGCAGAGCTATGATCATACGCTACTTTGGTCAGTTAGTGGAAACAAAAGCACTTAATTAGGGAATATGAAAGCACAAATTTGTATTAAACATACCAATTAATTCTAAAGGATTGAAAAATACTGCCTTCAAACTATTGGCCAAGAACCACAAAACCACAAACTGTCTCTATTTTTGCAAAGGCAAAATCCTAAACTGATGTACACAGAACGTATCGTAAATGTAGGCTTGGTACAAACCAACAGCGAACACGACGAGAAGAAAAATCTCGAAAAAATGTTGGATTTGACACATGCCACCATACAAAAAGGCGCACAAATCGTATGCCTGCAAGAACTGTACCGTTCCGATTATTTTTGCCAAACCGAAGACTACGACAAGTTTGCCCTTGCCGAAACCATTCCGGGGCCCAGCACGGAAGCCTTTGCCAAACTAGCCAAACAACACCATGTGGCTATCGTGCTACCAATCTTCGAAAAAAGAGCCCACGGCTTGTACCACAACAGCATCGTGATGATAGATGCCGACGGAAGTATCAAGGGCACTTACCGCAAAATGCACATCCCCGACGACCCAGGGTTTTATGAAAAATTCTACTTTACGCCTGGCGACTTGGGATACAAAGCCTTCGACACCCAATATGCTAAAGTGGGAACCCTCATTTGCTGGGATCAATGGTACCCTGAAGCGGCCAGGCTTACGGCTTTGAAAGGTGCAGAAATCCTTTTTTACCCTACGGCCATAGGCTGGGACAGCAGCGAGGGCGAACTGCTGCGCAGCACCCAACACGAGGCTTGGCAAACTATTCAACGCAGCCATAGCGTGGCAAACGGCGTGTTTGTAGTGGCAGTAAACCGTATTGGCACAGAAGGCGACCTGACGTTTTGGGGACAAAGTTTTGTTTCCGACCCTATGGGAAAAATCCTTTATAAAGCCTCAAAAGACCAGGAAGAAACTGCCGTGGTGGCTTGCGACCTCTCACTCATCGAACACACCCGCATCCGTTGGCCTTTCTTGCGCGACAGGAGAGTGGATACTTTTGGAGAACTCACCCAACGATTTTTAGAGTGATAAAAGTGGGCTGTACTGGGCTCGAACCAGTGACCCCTGCCTTGTCGAGGCAGTGCTCTGAACCAACTGAGCTAACAACCCTGAATGGAAGTGCGAATTACGAATTTTTTATTTAACAAAGGGAATAAAAAATCGTTTTGAGAGTATTACACTCCATTTTGTCTGCTGCTTCCCTATAAGGGTTACTTGGGAGAAATGAGAAATATAAATGCTAAATTTGATCTTCAAAAAATCAGCATTCTGCAACTGTTTTTTTTCATAATTCCCTTACTACTCTTTGCTCCAAATCTTGTAGCACACACGCCCCAAAAGGTTAAACCATCGGTAAATAGCCACTATTTCATCGAGAACAAAGGGCAATGGGAAAAAGCCATTTTATTTCGCGCCGAAATTGCCCAAGGAAATATACTGATTACAACCGAGGGTATTGTGTACCAACTGGCACAATCTGAATTTGAACCCTCTAAAATCACCTGCTCCGACCACTCAAACCCGCATCTGGGAAATGGGAAAAAGAAAATG
>JBIKRJ010000105.1:0-8294 GCA_044349205.1 Cytophagales bacterium
TTTTTTTGCTCCGAACTACCCAAGTATCAATTATTGAGCAACACCGCTAAAATCAAGCAAAAAGGGCTATTTTCGATACTCAAAAATTGGTAAAAATTACCTTTTGATTTGTTGCACCTATGTTGTACCTATTTTGGTATAACAATTACAAACTATTGTAAATCAATTACTTATTAAACTACTTGCGACAAGGTGCTGTTAGCGGTTCGTTGTTTTTTCTCGTCCATTATTTAAGTGAATGAAGTCCAATTTTGTTGCCTTCTGAGTCTATGAATATTGCAAAGTAGCCACTTTCGTCAGCGTGAAGAGTTTTTGGAGTTTTAATTTTCCCACCATTTTTTTCAACCTTGTCAAGGATAACTTGTAGGTTGTCGCCACCATTTAAATAAATAGTTACTCCGTCAGCCGATGGTTTGTATCCTTCCGCTTTTATAATTACTCCTGATACCATTTGTTTCTCATATGGAAATATTCCTATTTGTATCTCGGGCATATCCAACTTTTCGATTTTAATGTCTAAGATTGACTGATAAAAACTCACTGCTCTAGAAATGTCAGTCGCAGGAATTTCAAAAATTGAAATATGACTTTTCATAATGTCTACTTTTTTATTAGTTAACGTGTCATGTTGTTGTGTATGTGCAGCACTTTCTTTGTCGCTTGTTTTGTTGTTGCAAGATGTCTGAAGTAATAGAACAGTCAGGCTTGATGCAAGAATTAAATTTATTTTCATTGTCTTAATTTTTAATTTTTTGTCGTCTCTTCGTTATCTGAGAGTGTCGTCCTACAATGACCGCTAACTCCGAAATAGACGCAATTAAGTAAAAATTCACTAAAAGTATTTCAATTTCAAGTGTCTTATTATTAAATAATTATTTCGACTATTATTTTTGCGCAGCTGCGTATTCTGTATATTTGCTCGTTTTATAATTTACAAAATACGCAATGGGTATTCCGCTTTCCGCATTCCAATTTGAAATAGGCACTCATCAAGGCAAAGAGGTCATTTGGATTCGTTTCGAAAAAAATCTCAGTCTTATCAATCTGTTGAAACAAAGTGTGAAAGCAAAATGGAGCGCAAGCACTAAATGTTGGTATGTTCCCGACAATGCGCACTATCGCCTGCTGTTTCAATTACCCCCCAAAAGCATAGGCAAAGAGGCCTTTTCAAACATACATGAAGTGAACAAACCTGCCATGTTGCGTTTTCAGGAACAGTTGATTTTAAAAGGGTATAGCCCCAATACCATCCGAACCTATACATTGGAATTTGCCCAGTTGCTTTACGTTCTCAAATCATTTTGTGTAGACGACCTGCAACCCGACCGCCTCCGTTCCTATTTTCTTTTTTGCATACAAAAACTGAATATGAGTGAAAACCACCTTCATAGCCGCATCAATGCCATCAAGTTTTATTTTGAGCAAGTATTGAGACGCGAAAAATTCTTTTTCGAGATTCCTCGCCCTAAAAAGCCAAGCTTGTTGCCCCAAGTATTGGACAAGGCAGACGTGAAAAACATGTTGAAAGCTACCGAAAACTTAAAGCACAAAGTGATGCTTAAACTGTGCTATGGAATGGGATTGCGCGTGAGCGAGGTGGTGACAATAAAAATAACACACATAGACAGCAAACGGATGCAGGTGCTGGTGTCGCAAGCCAAAGGCAAAAAAGACCGATATGTGAATTTGCCTCAATCTGTATTGGACGAATTGCGTGAATATTTCAAACTCTACAAACCCAAGGAGTACTTGTTTGAAGGGGCTAATGGCGGGCAGTATAGCATTAGAAGTGTACAGGCGGTTTTTAAAACGGCGATGCAAAAAGCCAACATAAACAAAAAAGTGGGTATTCACAGCCTTCGACACAGTTTTGCAACCCACCTTATGGAACAAGGCACCAATCTCAATTTTATTCAGAAATTGCTAGGCCACAATGACATCAAAACTACCATGATTTATACCCATGTAAGCGATTCCAGCATCTCAAATGTGAAAAGTCCATTAGATTCTTAAACAGACAATTCCGTTCTGCTTATTTGCTACTTTTGCTTTCCTTTTTGTGCACATGGAGATTCTGAACTCAATCATCACCTTTTTCATCAAACGGCGCTATTCGCAAATAGAGTTTTTTATGAAAAACCCTTTGGAGGCGCAGCAATACTGGCTCACGTATTTGGTAAACACGGCCGAAGACACTGCTTTTGGCAAAAAACACGACTTTCGTTCCATACGCACCGAAAGCGATTTTAAGGAACAAATCCCTGTAAGTACCTACGAGCAACTGAGCCCCTATATAGAACGCTGCATGAAGGGCGAGCAAAACGTGCTGTGGCCTACCGAAATCAAGATGTTTTCGAAATCTTCTGGCACTACCAACGACCGCAGCAAATACATACCCGTAACGGAAGAATCGCTGGAAGAATGCCACTACAAGGGCGGCAAAGACATGATGTGCCTTTATGTGGAAAACCGTCCCGAAACCACCATTTTTTCGGGCAAAGGGCTTTCGATAGGGGGTAGCTATCAGGCCAATCCGCTTAACCCCGACTCGGATACCTACTGCGGCGATGTGTCGGCACTTATTATCAAAAATTTGCCCTATTGGGCACAGTTTATCCGTACGCCCGATGTGAAAATAGCCCTGATGGACAAATGGGAGGAAAAACTGGAAATGATGGCGCAAAACACCATGCTGGAAAATGTAACCAGCCTGCACGGCGTGCCTACCTGGACTATCTTCCTGATGAAAAGGGTGTTGGAAAAAACAGGCAAGCAAAACATATTGGACGTGTGGCCCAACCTGGAAGTGTTTGTGCATGGGGGGGTAGCCTTTGGCCCTTACCGTGATTTGTTCAAAACACTGGTGCCTACCAAAAAAATGAACTACATGGAAGTGTACAATGCTTCCGAAGGTTTTTTTGGTATTCAAGACCGGCTAGGCCACGACGATATGCTGCTTATGCTCGACTATGGCATTTATTACGAGTTTATGCCTTTGGAAGAACTACACGGCGAACATCCGCACACACTTTCGCTCGAACAAGTAGAACTGAACAAGCCTTATGCCCTAATCATTAGCACCAATGCTGGTTTGTGGCGCTACATGATAGGCGATACCATAAAATTTACTTCATTAAATCCGTTCCGAATCAAGATTGTGGGGCGCACCAAGCATTTTATCAATGCTTTTGGCGAAGAACTGATGGTGGAAAATGCCGAAACGGCCATTGCCTACGCAGCGCACAAAACGCAGGCCATTATCGCCAATTTTACGGCTGGGCCCAGGTTTATTGGTACCGAAAACAGGGGTTCGCACGAATGGATTGTGGAATTTGAAAAAGAGCCACACAACATGCACCAGTTTGTTGAATTGCTCGACCAGAAACTAAGGGAACTCAATTCGGACTACGATGCCAAACGCAAAGGCGATATTGCCCTTGAATTGCCCACCGTACATTCGGTACCAGTGCATACTTTTTACAAATGGATGGAAAAAAGGGGGAAACTAGGAGGCCAAAATAAAGTTCCCCGCTTGGCCAACGATCGGGAATATTTGGATAGTATTCTTAGTTCCTGGTCGGAAGGTTAGGTGCCAGTTTTTTTCAGAGCGTTATGAAAATTTTAAACTTCGAACTTCAAAGCTTCACCTTCGCTTGTGGGTCGTAGGCATCGCGCAGGCCGTTGCCCAATAGATTGAAAGCCAAAACCATCAGGCAAATACAGGCACTGGGCAATACAATCAGGTGCCAGCTATCGCGCGTTCCAATAGAGTGGAAGCCTTCGTTGATCATCATGCCCCAGGATGGCATGGGCGGTTGCACCCCTAGGCCCAAAAAGCTAAGGCCTGCCTCGACCAAAATGGCATTGGCAAAATTGGAGGTGGCAATGACGATGATAGGCCCGGTAAGATTGGGTAAAATATGCCGCCAAATAATGCGCATATTGCCCAAGCCCAAGGCTTTGGCCGCTTCTATGTAGGTTTTCTCTTTTAGCGAAAGCATTTGTCCGCGTACCACCCTGGCCACTTCTACCCAAGTGGTAAGTCCCACCGCCACAAACGACACCCAAATGCCTTTGTTTTGCAAGGCCAAACTAATGGCAATCACCAACATAATGCTGGGTATAGACCATACTACCGTCATAAGCCACATGATGAAGCGGTCGTAAAAACCGCCAAAATAGCCTGCCACGGCCCCAAGGCTTACCCCCGCCAACAAGGAAATAAGCACCGAAATAAACCCAATGGAAAGCGAAATGCGAGTGCCAAAAAGCAATCGGCTGAGCATGTCGCGCCCTACCTTGTCGGTACCAAGCCAATAGGTGATTGTTTTTACATGATGTTGCAAAAAATCTTTTTTAAGTTCTTGTATGCTAACAGTTTGTATTTGCTCGTTTAGATCAAGGTAGGTAATGGAATGTGAGGTAGCCACAAAATTGGCACCATGGCTTTGGGGCAGTTTTTTGGAATCGCCCACAAACACGTTGCGCACTGCGTGTACAAGCGCAATGTCGTCTTTGCGTTGCAGTTTTCCGTACTGAATGTAGTGTATTTGGCTGCCTTCGAACCAAAACGTGTCTATAGGCATGAAGACTTTGTCTTTTTCCTGACCGAAAAGCAATTTTTCGAAAAAATCGACTTGGGGTACTTCTATGTTTTTATTGAAAGTGAGCACCTTGACTTGAAAACCGGGTGTCTTTTTTTGTATTTGTACGGCGCCTTCGTTGGCATTGGGCGAGTCGTCGGGCATAATGTGGTAGCCAAGTACCGTTACCAGCATAGAAAGTAAAATAACAGCAAGCCCCAATGCGGCAGGCTTGTTTTGAAACAAACGGCGGCGAAAATAGTAAAAAGGTGACTTGGCGTTTTCCATCAAATTTGGTTGTGGACAAGCAGTCCTTTCTTGGTCGCGTTGAAGCGTAAATTTTCGCAGTTTTTCAGGTATTCGTCTTTGGTCAGTACCATTTCGTTTTCCAATTCATCCAATGCTTTTACCCATTTTTTTGCAATCAAGCTCCACAGTTCTTCTACCAAATCGAGGTTTGAATTTTGAAAAGTGTTGCGCAACTGTGCCAGTGTTTTAATAAAATATAATTCGTCGAGTATGTCGTATTCTATATCGGTCATGCTACTGCAAATTACGTCCTTTCCAATGGTATTTTTTTCCTCGCGACACCAGTCCAAAAAATACTACATAGGGGCTGTATAAAAGTTGCCAAAATAAAAAGCCGAACAAATTTATCTTTTTGCCCAGAAATTGCATGACCTTGAAAATAAAAACAAATTCCAACAAGCATTTTAGCGCCAACATACAGGCAAATAACAGGGCAAATGAAGGCGAGAAAAACGAGCAAAAAGCCGCTGAAATCCACATAGCATGAAAGGAAAAGATGAAAAGTGCAAAAGCCTTGGTTCTAAACATGAGGTATTTTTCCCATTTTCCTGCCCAGCGTTTGCGTTGTTGGTACAGTTGCGAAAGGGTAGAGGCGCTTTCGGTAGTCACAATTGCTTTTTTGTTTTTTAAAAATATAACCGATTGGCTGTCTTGCAAATACACTTTGTGCAGTAGCAATTCGTCGTCGCCAGAAGCAGTCTTGCTATCCGATTCAAAACCCTGTACCGACAAAAATGTACTGCGTCGCACAGCCAAGTTGGCTCCATTGCACATGGTGGGTATGTTCAATTTTAATGTGGCAAAAGCAGTACCCAAAAGCGCCGCTTGTTCCTGCGAGAGCATATTTTCGAGCAATGCGCCTTTTGCATATCGGATAGGCCCCACTACCAGCCCAATTTTTTTATTTTCAAATGCGAAAACCATCGTGCTTACCCACGTGGAAGACAAGAGGCAGTCGGCATCGGTGAAAAGTAGAATTTCTCCATGGCTGTGCTGAATTCCGAGTTTAAGCGCTTCTTTTTTAGGCGTATAGCTATTTTCATCTAAATGAAAAAGCACTATTTTATGTTTTGAAACAGCTTTATACTCTTCCACTATTTGAGCAGTGCCGTCTTCCGAATGGTCATTCACTACTACAATTTCAAGCAAGTGGCTTGGATAATCTTGATTTTCAAGACTTTCCAGCAGCGCTTTGATATGATTTTCCTCGTTGCGCGCGGCTATTATTACAGATACTTGAAAAGATGTTTTTGGAGAACCGACAGGAGATTTTTTATCACGAAGCCATAAAAATATAGCCAGTGCCAAAAACACAAAGTAAAGACCCACAAAAAAGTAGAAGCTGATTAGCAAAACAAAGTGTTCGTTTTGGTTCGCAAAAGTAAAAAGCTGCCCAACACCGAAGGCAAGAAAATATTGACAATCCACACCCAAAGGCTACCTGCTACCACTATATTTTCGGCCAAACCGATGACAGGTAAAAATAGCAAGGCCGCAAATTCGCGTACACCCAAATCGCTTAAAAAGTGGAATGAAGGCAACAGCGATTTTGCCATAAACACCAGCGATAAAGCCATGTACAATTCAAGCCACCATTTTTCAACCCCTAAAAAATAGAGCATGAGCACAAATTGCGTGCTAAAAGTGAGATAACGCAAGGCAGCATACAGGAATATTTTTACAAGTTTTGGTGTTTCCAATTCTTTGAACGCTTGCCAAGCCTCTTGAAACCATTTTTGTTTTTGGAGATGCAAAAACAAAGGGAAAAACAAGACCAAAACCAGCAAGCAACACAAAATTATAAGCCGCCAATCTATTTGATAAAAAAGAGATAAGTCATTGCCTAAAAATAAGATACTTGCAAAAAATGCAAGTAAAGTAACCACAAATTGAGCAGCTTGACACACCATTACTAAGCCCACGGCTTGCCATTTGGCATTTGCATTTTTTTGCAAGTTCAACAACCTGCCACTTATGTGCCCTAAATTGAGCGGAGCAACCAAATTCAAAGCTTGCCCGGTCACAACACCCCGCCAAGCCTCTGCTACTGAGAGGGAAAAGTGCTTTTGTGCAGCCTCTCTCCATTTCAAGGCTTCAAAGAGGCAATTGACAGGACTTAGTAAAAGAGAGAAAAGAAAATAAAAACCTGTATCAGAGAGTGTTATTGATTTAAAGTAAAGCCATTGTGAGTAAAAAAAATGATCCATTTGGGCAATTTTATAACTCATATACCCGAGAATAGCTACAAACAAAACCCACTTTAACTCTTTCAAAACCAACTGAATGGGAAGTGATATAGTAGTGGGTAGCGGCAACACGTTTTTATACTGGCAAATGTTGCATATTCTTTTCCTTGTACCATTCCCAAAAACTTTTCAAACCTTCTTCAAAGGGAACGGTGGGAGTGTAGCCGAGTAGTTTTTGAGCTTTTTCAATGCTGGCGCAAGTCATTTCCACATCGCCAGTCTGTTTTGGCAACTGTTTGATATTTAAAGGTTTGTCTAGTATTTTATAAAGTTTAGAAATAAGATCAAGCAATTGGACAGGGTTCGTATTTCCTATGTTCACAATTTCGTACACATTGTCGTGGTGGGCAAGGTATTCCATGCCTAACAAAAAACCATTGACCACATCGTGTACATGGGTATAGTCTCGGGCAGTGCTTCCATCGCCATACATTTGTACGGGTTCGTCGTTTTCTATAAGCTTGGTAAACTTGTAAATAGACAAATCGGGTCTTTGGCGAGGGCCATACAAGGTGAACAAACGTAGATTTAAACAGTCTATGCCGTACAACTTGTGATAAGTAAAATTCATGAGTTCGCAGCTACGCTTGCTGAATGCATATGGCGAAATGGGTTCCTCTACTTTTTGGTCTTCGGTAAAAGGAATAATGGGACTGTTGCCGTAAATAGAGGAAGAGGAAGCAAAAATGTATTTTTTAATACCCCGCAAACGCATGAATTCCAGCACGTTCAGCGTTCCTTGAACATTTACCGAAACATAGTCTTGGGGTTTTTTGACCGAGGGTAGCACACCCGCTTTTGCAGCTACGTGTAGCACTATTTCCCAATCGCCTTGTAAGTCAAATAGTTTTTCAGTGTGGCAAATATCCAATTCAACAAGCTTGAAACTGCTGTTAGACAAGCATTTGCGTAAGTTATCGCGTTTTATGCTTTCAGCATAGAAAGGGTCGAAATTGTCAATTCCTGTAATCCGATGTCCATTGTCCAACAATTTTTCGGCCAAATGCGAACCAAGGAAGCCTGCAACACCGGTAATAAGGATAGATTTTGACAAAAGCGTGGTTATTAAGAAACCAAAGTTAGCAAAAATGGAATGAAGCAGCCTACATCAAAGCCAATCTAGCCAGTATCGCTTCGACACTTTCCTTCGAAGGTT
>JBIKRJ010000106.1:0-8254 GCA_044349205.1 Cytophagales bacterium
AAGTGTGGTTACTGAGCTTGCCGAAGTGTGGTTACTGAGCTTGCCGAAGTACTGCCATTATACGACGATTCGATGCACTCAGCCTCCAAAGCATATCTAAACCCGATTTTAGTTGAGTTTGAAACTTTGACAAAATCAATTCAAGGTTAGCCATTGTTTCTTGGGTATCTTATTCATGGTGTTACTTTAAGTTTTTGTCCTTTGCTTGTGCGGGCTACGGTTTGAATGTCGTAATTTTACCCCATGTTGGTGTCTTATCCTTTGTTTTTGTTGGCGCTTTTGGCCTTGGTCATTCCTTTGGTCTTGCATTTTTGGGGCATTAGGATGTACAAAAAGGTGTACATGAGCAGTATTGCGCTGCTGCAAAAGGTGAAAATTGAAACCAATACTACCCAACACATCAAACGATTGTTATTGTTGGCGGCCAGACTGTCGTTGCTAGCTTTTTTAGTTTTGGCATTTGCCCAACCTTTTTGGAAAGACGAGGTGCCACTGGTGCATACGGGCGCTGGGGCAAGCGTGGCGGTGCTAGACAATTCGGGCAGTATGTGTTCCCGTCGCGACCAAACGCTGTTTTTTGAACTGCAAGAGTGGGTTGTCAAATTGAATGCCAAAGAAGAGAGGGCGGCAGGCAGCGCCACGGCCTGTGCACAAAATGCCCCAAAGCTGCGCGACTACTGGCTGCAGGCCGATCCAAGAAAAGATTTATATGTGTTTTCCGATTTTCAAAAGTCGTTTGTGGACTTGAAAGACCTGAAGCCCAAGGCGAAAACCGTTTTTTTGGTTGCCTGCGAGCTAAATGACAAAGAGGCCAATGTAAGCGTGGACAGTGTGTGGTTGTCGGGTAATTTTGTAAGAAGCCAGTCTGCCACCCAAGTGTATGTGCAGTTGCGCAACAATAGCCCTATAGACAATAATCAGGTATTGGTAGAACTAAAAGTGGGGGGCAAGGCGGTAGCCAGTAATATGGTAGCCGTGCCTGCGCGTTCTACTGTCAAGCTTCCATTTTCGGTTTTGTTGCAACAAACGCAAGACCGCTTTTGCGAACTGCGCATAGACGATGCAAATTGGACATTCGACAATAATTTTTATTTTGTTTTGAATTCTATCGACAGGTTGGGGGTGGCGCTTTTGAGCGATTTGCAAGTGCCCAAACATCCAGTCAAAGTGGCTTTTGACCAAGAACCCGTGTTTGTAACCAAAACGTACAGTAACCTTGCGGGTATGGCTGCCGAAGCCGCCGAAACATCGCTTTTGGTTTTCAACAGGCAGGGCGAGGTGGGCGAATCGGAATTTGCAAGGCTGGCTGAAATGGCAAAAGAGGGCAAGTCGGTAGTGATAGTGCCATCCGAAACTTGGGGCAAACCCGAGGCCGACAAGCTTGCGCGCGCCCTTGGAGGCATTCCGATAGAAGCCATAAACCAAGCACCCATAGAAATGGAAGTACCCGCACAAGACCAGCCTTTTTTCAAAAATATGTTTGAACAATTGCCAAAGGCCACCAATATGCCCAGCATAAAGCCCGTGTGGAAGCTGCTAAGGGCCAGCGAAAGCCTGTTGCGTGCCAAAAATGGCGAAACGGCATTGGCTGCTTACGAAGTTGGAAAAGGCAAGATGTATGTATTTTCTTTCTTCTTTGGCGAGGGTGAAACCTTTACCAAAAATGCCATGTTTCTGCCTGTTTTCTACCGCATGGCCGAAAATTCGGTCAAGAACAGCATGCGGCCCTATAGCAGGGTCACCGACGAGTCGGTAGCGTTTTCGCCCAAGGAAAGCGCCCAAAAAGACCAGGTGTATGTATTGGAAAGTGGCAGTTTGCAGGTAATTCCCGAACAGCGTAGAGAGGGCGAGAAAGTGCGATTGTTTTTGCCTTTGGAACAAATGGCTTTGGGTATTTGGAAGGTGAAAAACAAAGCGGGGCAAGATTTGGTACAGTTTGGTTTGAACAATGACCGTCGCGAGTCGCAGGTCGATTTTTATTCTGTTGAAGAGTTGAAAGAAATGTTTGCCGCGCAACCAAAAGTACGGGTGCTAAGTTTGGACGAATTTAAAAAACAAACTAGGCAATGGACTGGCCAAGGCGGTGCTTGGCCATTGTGGCGCTATGCAATTGTGATTAGTTTCCTATTTTTGCTGGGGGAAATACTGATTGCCCGCTTTTATACACACAATTTGTTTCGGGTAAAGAAATTGCAACCATGAAAGTACTTCTGAAAAAAGCTCGCATCGTTTCGAAAGGATCGAATTTTGATGGGAAAACAATGGACATTCTGGTACAAAATGGAAGTATTGCCGAAATAGCCGAAAAGATACAAAGTGTTGCCGAGGTGGAAATCTCTTCGCCCGATTTACACGTTTCTATCGGTTGGTTCGACATGGCCGCTCGTTTTTTCGACCCCGGTTTGGAACACAAAGAAGACTTGGCATCGGGATTGAAAGCGGCCGCAAGCGGTGGTTTTACCGAAGTGGCTTGTTTGCCCAACACCAAACCCGTGGTGCAAACCAAAGACAATGTGCAATATCTTTTGTCGAAATCGGCAGGTAACGCGGTGCAATTGCATGTGATTGCAGCTGCTTCCGAAAACTTGGAAGGCAAGTCGATGACCGAAATTTTCGACTTGTACAAAGCAGGTGCAGTGGCTTTTAGCGATGCCGACCATCCTTTAGCCAATGCTGGTTTGCTGGTGCGACTAGTGCAATATTTGGCGCAATTAGATGCCCTTTTGATGGTGCATGCTGAAGAGCCTACCTTGAATTTGCACGGCGTAATGCACGAGGGAACGACCAGTGTGTATTTGGGGCAAAAAGGAATGCCTTCTATAGCCGAATACTTGGCAGTGAGCCGAGATTTGGCCTTGTTGAAATACGCTGGCGGGAAACTGCACTTCGGTAAAATATCTACAGCCGAGTCGGTTGACCTGATAAGACAGGCCAAAGCAGAAGGTATGAAAATTACTTGTGATGTAGCAGTCCCCAATTTGGTATTCGACGACTCGGCACTAACCAGTTTTGACACAAACTACAAAACGAATCCGCCCTTGAGGACGAAAAAAGACCAAGAAGCCTTGTGGAAAGGTATTGCAGATGGAACGATAGATGCCATCGTCACCGACCACCATCCACACGACGAGGAATCCAAAAAATTGGAATTTGACCAAGCAGATTTTGGCATGACACAGTTGGAAACGGCTTTTGCACTGCTTAACCAACACTATGCAGTGTATGTGCCATTGTCGCAACTAGTCGAAAAATTGACCTTGGGGCCAAGGCATGTGCTGAATAAAGCCATTCCCCAAATTGCAACAGGAGAAAAGGCCAATTTAACAGTTTTCGACCCCAGTTTGGAATGGGTTTTTGAGGAGAAAACGATGCAAACCAAGTCCAAAAATTCGCCTGTTTTGGGCAATAAATTGAAAGGAAAAGCCCTCGCCATTTTTCACAAAGGTCAATTTGTTGACCTACGAAACTAAGCCGATTTGTTAAAGTATTTTCGATATGCCTTTCTAGCAGGTGCCGTTTCGGCTGCCTTTTGTATAGTGTATTTTTATGTGAGCCTTGCCTTGGGGCTGAATCCATTGGGCGGTAGCAAGGCTTTTGGTTATCTGATAATGGTGCTGTTGTTTTTCCCTGCATTGTGGTATTTCCGTAAAGAGTACATGGCCAACGAACTGCATTTCCATCAGGCATTTTTTCTTGCACTTCTAATGAATTTTTTCGCTTGTGTTTTGTTTGCCTCTTTCGTGGGTTTTTACATCCAGTTTTTGCAACCCGATTTCTTGACGCGTCATATTGCCGAATCGAAGTTGTTTTTTGCTTCCCTCAAAGAAGACTATGTGAAAACAAATGGCCTGGAGGCCTACCAGTTCAATTTGGCAAGTTTGGACAAAATGACGGTGGCCGATATTGTGATGGACGAATTCAAAAAGCATTTTTTCATACTTTTGTTTTTTGTGATGGTCTCCTCGTTTATGATGAGGCAGTCGCCAAACTGGGCAAATTCAAAATAAAATGGAAGCAAAAAAACGAATGTTTTTGACGATGAAATACGGTGCCTATACTTTTGGCATTGTACTATTATTAGCTTTTATGCTGCAATTTGTGGGCATTTCGAGTAGCTTGCTTCAAAATTTAATCTTTTTGATATTGGGTGCCGAAATGTATTTCTGTTGTCAGGAATACAAGCACCGTACTCAAGAACCGCTATCGTATGGGCAGGCATTTGGCATTAGTTGGCAGGTGTCTTCCTATGCGGGTTTCATTATGGGAATATTTATATTTCTTGTAATTCAACTGGTGGGTGCCGACGAGATGGTGAAACAGGCCATGAAAAACAAGGAATTGTTTGTGCTTCAAACAGGCGACAAGCCCGAAGATGTAGAAGCCATGATTAAATCTATTTTCAGTCCTTGGTCGTTGTTTTTTATTCTTGTCTTGCTACATATTGTGGTTGGTTTTTTCCTCAGTATTCTCATAGCTTTTTTGGCACGAACGCCCCAAATGCCTCCCCAAAATGAAATATAAATACGAATTAAGCGTAGTAGTGCCCCTGTACAATGAAGAGGAGTCTCTTCCCGAATTGTGCGAGTGGATAGGCAAGGTAATGCGTGAAAATAATTTTTCGTACGAGGTGCTTTTGGTCGACGATGGCAGTTACGATGGTTCTTGGGCGGTGATTGAAACGCTTTCTAAAAAAAACGACCACATAAAAGGCATTCGTTTCAACACCAATTGCGGCAAATCGGCGGCGCTACACATGGGTTTTCAGTACAGCCAAGGCAAGGTGGTGGTGACGATGGATGCCGACTTGCAAGATAGCCCCGACGAAATTCCTTCTTTGTACAAAATGATAGTGGAGGATGGTTACGATTTGGTATCGGGCTGGAAGAAGAAAAGACACGATCCCATAACCAAAACAATTCCCACCAAACTATTCAATGCTGCTACTCGTCGCATTTCGGGCATCGCCCTCCACGACTTCAACTGTGGTTTGAAGGCCTACAAAGCCAAGGTGGTAAAAAGCATAGACATATATGGCGAAATGCACCGCTACATACCAGTCATTGCCAAATGGAAGGGTTTTCGGAAAATTGGCGAAAAGGCCGTGGCGCATCAGGCCAGAAAATACGGTACTACCAAATTTGGCTTGGAAAGGTTTGTGTATGGTTTTCTAGATTTGATTTCCATTTCTTTTGTCACGAAATTTGGAAGAAGACCCATGCACTTTTTTGGCACCATGGGTACGTTGTCTTTTTTCAGTGGATTTTTTATTGCCACATGGTTAATTGCCGAAAAACTTTATCTCATCCATCATGGGCTGAAACCAAGAGATGTGACGAGCCAACCCTTATTTTTTCTTTCTTTAGTGGCTTTGATAGTGGGCGTCCAAATGTTTTTGACAGGCTTTTTGGGCGAACTCAGCAATAATTATTCGGGCAAAAAAACCGATTATCTCGTGGCCGAAAAAGTGGGATTTGAAGAGGAAGATTGAACGAAAACCTCCTTTAATTAAGAATAATTTAGGTTTTACTTAATTCGCCATCGATAGCGGCCACTTCAAACCTGAACAAGATTTCAAGTCAAGGTCAACCGAACCTATAAACATCAAGGCTTCTACTTTCAAAGGCACACGATTTCTGTCGTCCGAAACCCAAAATTTGATAGAATTTCCCCCTTTAAACATCTGATTATCTGGCATGATGGGAGATAGTTTTATGGCATTTACCCTACCCATTTTGGTATCAACCACATCTTTGCCCAAATAACGCACACGGAAATCGTAACCTTTACCTTCGAAGAAAGCGTTTATTTTGGTAGTATCGCCTATTCTCTGTTTTTCAAAACTTACGGTGCGCAAAAAGTAGTAGCCGCTCACAATGTCTTGCACATCTTTTGGAGTGGCGTAGGTGGTTTCGGCATTGTTGTCGCGCTTCAAACGGGCGGCATTGTTTGCCTGGTCGAAATAAATGGTTTCGTCGAGCTTATATTTCCCTTCGCGTATCACACGATGTGCTTTGTGAGGTAGCATAGCGCTGGTGTCAACGTATGAAATAAATTGGTCTCGTATTTTGATAAAAAAGTCAAAACTGCCAGTACTTCGTCCAAAAACGCTTATTTTGTAACACACGCGGTCGTTTACCATGTAGTATTGCGGGTCGACACCCACGATAGCTTCGCCGGCATTTACAAAGCCATAGTGCAATCGGTATTCCAGTTTTTCGCCCACAGTAAAACTATTGTTTGGCGATCTGCGCAATGGTTTGCTGGGTTGAAAGGCGAAAAAACAGAAAAGGGCTGAGCTAATTAAAATGCCAGCCAATATCGATTTCAGTATAAACTTCATGTGTTAAAAAGACAAAATTAGCGGAATTGCAGAGAAAGGCAACGAGTGTATAAGGACAAAACTAAGAGATTGGTTCCGCTTCTTTTTCCTTTCCCGTTAGCAACATAAACGCTATCAAACCCACACTGCCCAATACTACATACAAGATGGTTTGCAAACCGTGAATAATCAGAGCCATAGCCCCAGCCACACTTGTCGAAATGCCGAAAAGCAAAAAAGCTTGAATTACAAGATAATGATAGGCGCCTGCACCCCCACCTTGCACTGGCACCATACGCCCAATGTTGCCAATTGCCCAGATAAAAAGCGCCGCTCCCAAGCCCAAATGAGAAGTTTCTTTCATGGAAAAGAACCAGAGGTATGTCATCAGAAAATACATTGTCCAAATAAAGGCGGTGTAGAAGAAAAACAACCACTTTTTTTCAACTTTCAACACTGCTGCAATGCCACTTAACGATTCACTGGCAAATTCGTCTATTTTGTTTACGGGGCTTTCTTCCGTCACCTTGGCTTGCTCTTTTTTGTGCATTCTTTCCATTACAAGGTACAGCAATAGCCCAATTCCCAACACGATGGCGCCAATTTTCCAATAGGGCATTTTACCCAAAGAGCCTTGCAAGGGGGCGTGAATGTGTGCTTCGAAAAAATGGTAGCTGATGTGGTGCAGGAAAAAGAAACAAAATACCAACAGCACCAATAGGCAAAAAGTATCAATTAGTCTTTCGGCAATTACCGAGCCTAAAGTGGTACCATAACTTATTTTATCGGAACGATTTAGCAAATAGGGGCGTAGCAGTTCACCCACTCTGGGCAATGCTTGGTTTACAAAATAGGCCGCCATTAGCGAGGTGAATAATTTAATGAAAGCCACTTCTTTTCCTGCTGCATTTAACAACAATTGCCAGCGTAGCGTGCGCACCATGTGGCAGGCAACCGAGGCAAGTGCTACCATGCCCACCCAAAAAAGATTCACATTTTGAATGTCTTTCCAAACTTTTGAAAGGTCTTGCCCCGCATAGGCTTTATTGAACAACCAAACGCAGGCCACAAGCGAAAGGAGAGAAGTAATAAGACGGATGTGCGTTTTTTTCAAGGCGATTCTAAACTTTTGGTTGCGAAAATCGACTATTACAAACGAATTACAAAATGATTTCTGTAGTGGCTATGGGCTCTTTGTCGCCGATAAATTCTAATTTTGATTTTGAGATTTGATTCTTTTCGTGTTAACCTAAAAAATACCCTTGCATGGCTACTGCTCCCGAAGCTGTTTTGGAAGATTTGAAACGTAACAAGTACGCACCTGTGTATTTTTTGCAAGGCGAGGAACCTTTCTACATCGACCAAATTAGCGACTACATCGAAGCAAATGCCTTGCAAGAACATGAAAAGAGTTTCAATCAAGTGATTTTATACGGCAAAGACACCAATTTGCCGACTGTGCTCGACAATGCGCGTCGTTTTCCGATGATGGCCGACCGCCAAGTGGTGATAGTCAAAGAGGCGCAAGAACTTTCAGACCTTGAGAAAGACGGCAAGGGCAATCAGGCCAACCCATTGCTAACCTATTTGAAAAACCCTGTTACCAGTACGATTCTCGTTTTTTGCCATAAATACAAAAACTTAGATGCACGCAAATCTTTGGCAAAAGAGATGGACAAGAGTGCCGTGGTGGTGAAAACAGAAAAAATGCGGGATTATAAGCTGGTCGATTGGATAAACCAATATGTGAAGAGCATTGGTTTGGCCATCAGTCCAAGGGCTGCCTCGCTTTTGGCCGATTCGGTGGGAGTAGATTTGAGCCGCATTTCCAACGAGTTGGGCAAAGTGCGCATAAACCTCAAAGACAAAAAAGAAATTGACGAAAATGACATTCAGAAATATGTAGGAATCAGCAAGGAGTACAATCCTTTTGAG
>JBIKRJ010000107.1:0-8193 GCA_044349205.1 Cytophagales bacterium
TTTTTATATCGATTGGCCACTATAGTACTTTTTTTAAGCTTTACCTACATAGAACTTATCGACAAGAGTACTTATTTGAACCATTACTATTTTGTGAGTTTACTTTGTTTAGTACTCATTTTTCTACCTGCCCATGTCATGTTTTCGGTCGATGCGTATCGGGACAAAAATTTGCTTGCGCAGCGTATTCCTCGTTGGTGTTTGGATTTGGTCAAACTCTTGGTTTGTTTGCTCTATTTTTATGCTGGTTTGGCCAAACTCAATAGCGATTGGCTTCTTCATGCTTTACCACTTAAAATTTGGTTACCCGCGCGTAGCGATTTGTCTTTCATTGGTTTTTTCTTTCAATACGAGTGGGTGGCCTATTTATTTAGTTGGGTGGGGTGCATTTACGATCTTTGTATTCCTTTTTTATTGTGGAATAGGCGTACTCGTCCACTTGCTTATCTCGCTGTTGTAGTGTTTCATGTGCTTACTTCAATTCTATTTCCCATTGGGATGTTTCCTTACATAATGATGGTGACGGCCATGATTTTCTTTTCATCACAATTTAATGAAAAAATATTGTTGAATTTGACGGCTTTTTTGCGCTTGCCGTCATCTTTTTTGCAACCTAAAGAGGCTTACAGTTTTTCTAAAACTACCCATTCCGTACTTGTCGCTTTTTTTGCCTTTTTATTGGCTTTTCAACTTAGTTTTCCATTTCGCTACTTGATGTATCCAGGCGAATTGTTTTGGACCGAAGAAGGTTTTCGGTTTTCGTGGCGCGTAATGCTAATGGAAAAGACTGGCATGGCAGAATTTACAGTACGCGATGCAAAAGGAAAATTTAAGATGGTAAATAACGACGATTTTTTGAGCGACCTGCAAGAAAAGATGATGGCCACCCAACCCGATATGATATTGCAATATGCCCACATGTTGCGCGATTTTTATAGCCAACACGGTTTTGAATCACCGCAAGTGTATGTCGATTCGTACGTCTCGCTCAATGGCAGATTGGGGCAAGCCCTAATTGACCCTAAAGTAGATTTAGCCCGAGAAAAAGAATCTTTTGGGCACAAAACATGGATTTTACCTTTCAACGATGAAATTAAAGGTCTTTAGTACCGTCATTTTTTTACTTTTTTTGGGTTACAAGTTGTGGGCGCAACATAGCATTTCGGGCTTTGTGTACAGTTTACAAGACAGTGCTTCTGTTCAAAAAGAATGTAGTGTGTATTTGAACAAAGGAAAAGAAGTGGACATAACTGATGCCAAAGGGAAGTTCATTTTCAACGATTTACCCAATGGAACATATACTATACAAGTCATAAGCTCCGATCTAGACAAATATGCCGTTCAAACGGTTTTAGTGGCGGGGCACGATGTGGAATTGAAGATGTTTTTGGATGTACGCAATACCACAATGAACGAGGTGGTGGTCACCGAAACCGCCTCCGATTTTGGATTTACGCACATGGGTGCGGTTGAAGGAATGGGTATTTACGAGGGAAAAAAATCGGAAGTAATTCTTACTGAAAAATTGGTAGCTAATACAGCTACCAACAATGCCCGACAAGTGTATGCCCGCGTAGCAGGGCTCAATATTTGGGAAAATGATGCGGCAGGTTTGCAATTGGGAATAGGGGGCAGGGGCTTAGACCCAAATCGTACATCCAATTTTAATGTTCGGCAAAATGGATACGACATAAGTGCCGACGCTTTAGGTTATCCTGAAAGTTATTACACGCCACCAGTAGAAGCCATAGAGCGAATTGAAATTGTGCGCGGTGCTGCTTCTTTGCAATACGGGACACAGTTTGGTGGCATGTTGAATTTTGTGATGAAAAAACCCGTTGCCGACAAAAAGATACAACTTACTGCCCGACAAACCGCAGGCTCGTATGGTTTTTACAATGCCTTTACAAGCGGCGGTGGTACCATAAAAAAGCTGAGTTATTACACTTTTGCGCAATATAAAAGAGGGGATGGCTGGCGTCCAAATTCCCAATTTGAAAGTAAAACTGCCTATGCCAATCTCAATTACCAATTGAGCAAAAAATCGAGTTTGGGCTTTGATTTCACCTATATGGATTATTTGGCACAGCAACCCGGTGGACTTACCGACCGAATGTTCTACAAAGACCCTAGGCAAACCAACCGTGATCGCAACTGGTTCAAGGTAAATTGGAATTTGGCTGCTTTGCATTTTACCCACAAGTTTAATGTGCGTCACGAGTTCAATGTGCGATTTTTTGCTTTGTCGGCTTTGCGATATTCGGTGGGCTATAGGCCCAACAGAGTTTCGGCAACAGACGATGGTAGTGCGCGCGACCTTGTCAAAGGCGATTTTAGCAACTGGGGGCTAGAAGCTCGATTTTTGAAACATTACAAAATATTGAAACAAAGTGCGGTGCTTTTGCTAGGGGCAAGATATTATGAAGGCTATAACCAAGACACCCAAGGACAAGGTGCTGGTAGCAAAAGCAAAGACGCCGATTTTTCCTATGCCTATCCCGACCTGATTAATTATGAATATACTTTTCCTAATAAGAACCTGTCATTTTTTATGGAAAATATTTTCTATTTGCACGATAAGTTTTCGCTTACTCCCGGTATTCGATTCGAGTACATACACACCAAGGCAAGGGGTTATTATGCCTCTTTTCTGCGCGACCTTGCCGATAATTTGATTTCGACCAACAAGTTCGACGAAGTGCGAGAAAATGGTCGTCA
The DNA here is from genome assembly GCA_044349205.1 of Cytophagales bacterium. Classification (GTDB taxonomy): domain Bacteria; phylum Bacteroidota; class Bacteroidia; order Cytophagales; family UBA9547; genus UBA9547. The sequence continues at coordinate 2,719 of JBIKRJ010000107.1, forward strand.
ATTTGTGATAGGTGGTTTGGGGCTTAGTTACAAACCCATCAGCCAGTTGAATTTTTATTCTAATATTTCGCAAAACTATCGCTCCATTACTTTCAGCGATATGCGGCTTACCAACTATTCATTTGTGATAGACCCCAACATGAAAGACGAAACAGGTTATTCTTTCGACTTGGGAATACGAACTGAAAAAACCATGTTTTTCAATTTTGATGTGAGTGCTTTTTACCTCAATTACAATAATAGGATAGGGGAAGTGCAGTTTTATGACCAGTTTGACCGAGTCTTGCGTCGCAGAAGCAACATTGGGCAAGCCGCGATAACTGGAGTTGAATCGTATGCCGAAGCCGATTTATTCCGTTTGTTGCGACCCAAAGATGACAGGTTTAGTGGCGTACTTTTTGCCAATGCTGCTTTTATACAGTCGGAATATGTGCGTAGCGAAAACAGGTTGGTAGTGGGTAAAGAGGTGGAATTTGTACCTCGAATCAACTCCAAAACGGGTATTAGATTGGGTTACCGAGATATAAAGGCCTCATTTCAATATACATATCTTTCGGATCAGTTTTCCGATGCCACGAACACTGTACAAGGTGGCGAGTCGGCCATTGTGGGACTTATTCCAGCCTATGCCATTATCGACGTAAGTCTTTCGTATCAATATAAGTGGTTGAAATTGGAAGCAAGTGTCAACAATTTGGCCAATGCCATGTATTTCACCCGTCGGGCCACTGGCTATCCTGGTCCAGGTATATTACCTTCCGACGGTCGCACCGCTTACCTTACCTTACAGGTTAAATGGTGAAAACACTGATTTTGAATAGCTTGTAAGTGCCTGAAGTTTTTACAGACAAATCACCAAAACTATTTTTAGCATAAATTGTAATGCTTCTGATTTTTTTGTCGAAATTTAAGACATTAAATTGTCTGTAATTTCGACAATACCACTATGGAACAACAGTATCGCAAAAACCTTCTTTTTCTTCGCAACAAAAAGGGGTTCAGTCAAGAAGCCATGGCCAAAGAATTGGGCTACACGCGCAGCAATTACAAAGAATATGAATATGGTAAACAACCCGACATTTCTTTTTTGTTAAAACTTAGCCACTATTTCAATATTTCTATAAACCAGCTGCTTGAAAAAGATTTGGAAGAGGAAGAGAATCTTTTGCAAAAAAATCCTGTAGAAGTGCTTGATATGCAGGGGTTTCGGGTGCTTACCGTTACTGTCGATGAGGACAAGAAGGAAAACATAGAGTTTGTTCCTGTAAAAGCCAAGGCCGGTTATTTAGTGGGCTATTCCGACCCTGTTTTTATTGTGAATTTGAAAAAGTTTAGTTTCCCACTTCCTTCCTTTGGTACTTTTCGTGCTTTTGAAATAGAAGGCGATTCAATGCCACCCCATCAAAATGGGTCGATAGTAGTGGGGAAATACATAGACAATTGGCGCGAAGTGAAAAACTTACAAACTTATATTGTGGTAACCAAAGACCAAGGCATTGCCTATAAGCGCGTTATAAACAAGATGCACGAAAAAGGGCATTTGGTGATGATGTCCGACAACCCTATATACCAACCATACCTACAGAAAGCAGAAAATATATTGGAAATATGGGAATACTATTGTCACATAGGTTTTGACCCTACTTTAAATGCCTTGCCGGTAGATGAGCGTTTGCTGAGCAAGATAGACGAACTGAGCATGGAGGTGGCAGAACTTGGGAATTTGATGCGAAGCAAATTGGCCATATCTTAATGTACAACATTTTTTTGAACATAACTGCCTAAAAATAAATAACTAAAAATTCTTTTTTCGAGATATTATTTGGCTACCTTTGCCTCATTACATTAAAATAATACAATGCAAAAAGGTACAGTTAAGTTTTTCAACAACACAAAAGGTTTCGGTTTCATCACTCCAGAAGATCCAACTGCTGAGGATGTTTTCGTACACACAACAGGTTTAATTGATGAAATTCGTGAGAATGACAAAGTGAAATTTGAAGTGCAAAAAGGTAGAAAAGGTTTGAACGCGGTTAACGTTACGTTGGCCTAATTAAGTCTTTCATAATTTGTGTAAAGCCATGTCTACGGACATGGCTTTTTTATTTTTAGCCGGTAGGCACAGGTTGTTTTGTAAGTTTTGCTTTGAACGACCAAGTAATAAGGAAGCGAGCTACTTCCCTTCCTTGCGCATCTCGACCTATACTGGTGGCAGTGACAGTGCGCGGTTCACCTGTTTCCCTGGTTTCTTGGGCGGCCTTGCCCATCAATTCTCCATCTTCACACACAAAATATATTCTTCCTCTGCCTTTTTTCTTGAATTCTCCTTCCAAGTTTACAATTAGCATAGAAACATCGGGTTTTAAGCCCATGGTATATACCATGCCCAACACTCCCGATGACAGTTCGGCCGCCATGGCTAAACAGCCAAAATAAATGGAATGGAAAGGGTTTTTGGTCAAATATTGGTATTTCACCCGTACTATGGCATGTCTTTCGGTGGCTTCCACTAGTCGCAAACCTGCCAGCAATCCCATAGGCAGTTTTATGAGAAGGAACCAAGTAAACAACAAAGGATTGTTGATGGAAGCAAGCAGTTTTTTGTTCATAACACGATAGTACGTTGTGCTACATGGCTTTGCATAGCGAGTTCAATAATACGAATATTATTCAAGGCTTGTTCGGGGAGTACTGGTACAGTTGTTTTTTCGCGAATAGCGTAGTAAAAACCCTCGTAAAATTTTTCATATCCTCCTTTTGCACTTGGAAATGGTACACGCGCTGTTTCATTGTGCAGAAGCCCCTGTTGGCTGGAAGGTTCTAAAGCCCAGCCTTTGTCTAGTGGAGTCATGCCTTGCTTGCTTTGTTCTTCTTGCGGGTCGCTACCGTATTTTACAAAAGAACCATTAGTGCCGTGCAAAACGACTATTGGCCCTTTTTCCCTGACCAAAGTACTGGAGTGAAGGTAAACATCGGTGGTTTCGTACCCAAGGCGCAAATGGAAATAGTCGGGTGCGCCAGCTCCCAAGCGCAAAGTGCGCAAGTGTGCGGTGACGGTCATGGGCATACCAAATAACTGCAAAGTCGAATCGATTAAATGTACACCTAAGTCATACAATACACCTGCACCAGGCAGGTCGTCTTCTTTCCATTTTTTGTGGGTGAGGTGGTTTCGATAGCGGTCGTAATGCCAATGCAGTTCTACGGGTTTACCAACCAAATTTTCGCGTATTATTTTTTGGACTGTCAGGAAATCGTTTTCATAACGTTTGTTGTGAAAAACGCTGAGCATTAGTCCTTTCTTTTTTGCAAGGCGTATCAATGCTTCGCCTTCTTTCACCGCAATGGTAAATGGTTTTTCTACGACTACATGTTTGCCTGCTAGCAATGCTTCTTTGGCCATTGGGAAATGCAAGGCATTGGGCGTATTCACCACGACTAATTCTATTTCGGAATCTTCTAGTATTTCAGAATACTTTTTGGCTATGCTTACCAAAGGATACCTTGCTTTGCACTTTTTGCTACTACGCTCCAAAACAGTTTTCAGGTAAAAAAAATTGCTGTTGCCAAGTATCGGCGCGTGAAATATTTCGCCCGACATACCGTAAGAAGCGATTGCCACACAAATAGGGTTTGCTTGTTTACCACTTTTCATTTCGTAGCCATTTGCCCTCTCTGTCGTAAAATTTCCAAGTCCCTTTTTTTGTACCTAGTGCATAATGACCTTGAATCTCTATTTTGCCGTTGTCATGAAAATGTTTTACGTTTCCATGTTCTTTTCCTGCTTTGTAGTATGTTTCTATTTTTATTTTACCATTGTCGTGAAAAACCAGATTTTTGCCATCCAACATTCCCATTCTATAGTTTTCTTTGGTTTTTAATATTTCTTTGTCGCTGTATTCTTCTCGAGGCCCATTCAAAATACCGATGGTGTAGGTTTCCTTTTTCCACAAACTACCTTTTTCGCTGTAAAACAACCATTCTCCCGTCTTCACATCGCCTTCCTGCTTCCCTGTTTCTGCAATTTTTCCGTTTGTATGGTAGCGAGTTGCTGTGCCAAAAACCACTCCGTTTTTGTACTCTATGTCGTCTTTTTTGTCGCCATTGGGATAAAAATTCACTACGTGGCCATTCAGTTTACCTTTTGCATATTCTTGGCTCAAGTTCAAATTGCCATTTTGGTAATATTCTTTACGCGTTCCATCCAAAACTCCAGCTACAAATTCTTCAGAAATGCGTATACTTTTGTCAGGATAAAAGAATTTCCAAGTACCTTGAGGTTGCCCATTCAGGAAGTTTTTTTCTTCCATTAGTGTTCCGTTTTCGTCGAAATAGCGTGACTTTTGATTGCTTTCTTTCTCGAAATAGTATGTTTCTTCTTTTATGTTGCCGTTTTGAAAATAGAGCAGGCTAAGGCCGTTACGTAATCCGGCACTGTAATTGATCTTTTGTTTCAACTTTCCGTCTAAATAATAACCTTTTACTTGTCCGTTCAATTGGCCATACAAGAAGAATCCTTCAGATTGTAAAGGGCCTTCTTTGTAATAACTTTTGAAATTCCCATTTTTTTTGCCCTTCAAAGTGCTTACTTCCAATTGTTTATTTCCATTTTCAAAATATTCTGTGTAGTTGCCATTCAGAAACCCATTTTCATAGTAGGCTTCAGTTTCCAATTGGCCATTGGGAAAAAATGTTTTGTTCAGCCCTTGTTGTCTTCCCTTACTATAATTCGAAAGTTTTAGAAGGGTCCCGTTTTCGTTGTACTCATATGCCAATCCTTCCAATGTGTCTTGTTCGAAAAAGACCTTTTCTTTTATCAAACCAGTTTCATAATAAGTGCGTAAAGTGTCGTTTTTCTTGTCTTGTTTGTATGTGCCTTCTTGCATCAATTTCAGAGAAGGGAAATAGGAGGCAAAAGGGCCATTTCGCTCATTTTGCACATAGGTTTCTTTTAGTTTTGGATTTCCATTTTCGTATAAAAAGACTACTTGGCCATTTTTTTGGCCGTTTTTGTGCGGTATTTCGGCTTCCAATTGGCCTGAGGGATAATATAAAAGCAATTTGGTAATGTTGCCCTTTGAATATTGGGCTTCTAACCTTTTTTCGCCACTAATACGGTACGAAATATATTCGCCTTCCAAGGTGTCATTTACAAAAAATTGCTTGGTTTTAAGTTTTGGAATCGAATCGGTGTTTTCGTAAAAGTCCTCCCAAAAGCCTTGTTTTTTCCCTTTATCATATAGTCCTTTTTGTTCGATATTTTGCGAAGTGGCAAAATAGCGATAGTACAAGCTGTCACGCACATTGGTGTCATTGGCAAGTACATAAAACACCTCGCTGGGTACTTTTCGCACAGCCGAAAGGGTTTCTTTTCCATCACTTTGCCGTACTCGTTGGCGAGCTTCGGTGTACACTACTTTTTTTATTCTTTTTTGGGCAAAAAGAGCCGAAAAAGTGCAAAGAAGGAAAATGAAA
>JBIKRJ010000108.1:0-8164 GCA_044349205.1 Cytophagales bacterium
CTTTTTTCCGATATTTCAGATGCTTGCAAGGCCATTCTACCTTTGAAAGAATCGAAAGCAGAAGCTATGGAATTGATGGACAGAGCTTCACTAAAAGCCATCGAACATTTGGAGGGATTGCCAGTGGAGATGAAATCTTTACCCGCCAATGCCGCAGCATTACTCATTGAATACCAAGCTGAAACAGAAGAAAAACTAAAATCACTTTTGCTGGAAGCAGAACCATTTTTAAAAAATATTGTCACCTGCTCTCCTATCGTATTTAGCCAAAATCCCGAGCATCAAGCTCAATTATGGAAAATAAGAAAAGGTTTGTTCCCTGCCGTAGGTGCTGTTCGCAAGCAAGGCACTACGGTAATTCTGGAAGATGTGGCTTTCCCGATAGCACACCTAGCGAGTGCTGTGTGCGATTTACAGGAACTATTCATCAAGTATTCTTACGAAAATGGCATCATTTTTGGTCATGCCAAAGACGGTAATTTGCATTTTGTAATTACACAAGCATTTCATAATGAAGATGATAAAAAGCGATATGCTGCCTTTATCGACGAAATGGTCGAAATGGTGGTACATCGTTACAATGGGTCGCTAAAAGCCGAGCACGGAACAGGGCGAAACATGTCGCCATTTGTGGAAACGGAATGGGGCACTGAAGCCTATGCCTTGATGAAGGAATTGAAAGAATGTATTGACCCACAGTACATTTTGAATCCCAATGTGATAATAAGTGCCGACAAAGAAATACACCTAAAAAACCTAAAACCACTTCCTGTGGTGGAACAAGAAGTGGACAAATGTATAGAATGTGGATTTTGTGAAAGACTTTGCCCAAGCCGAGATGTAACGCTTACACCGCGTCAGCGCATTGTGGTGCGCCGATATATGGCAGAAAATGGGAAAAACGACGATTTATTAAAACAATATCAATACCAAGGTTTGGATACTTGTGCGGTTGACGGTCTTTGTGCTACGGATTGCCCAGTGGACATCAATACAGGGGAGTTGGTAAAACGACTGCGAAAAGAGAATCATTCGGCTTTTGCCAACAAAATGGCACTTCAGGTTGCCAAAAACATGGCTATTGGCGAAAAATTAGCCAGAGCCTACCTTAAATTCGGTAAAGTAGTAAATAAAGTATTGGGCAGTAATGCGTTATATAATTTTAGCTCTAGCTTAAGAAAAGCCTATGTACCTTTTCCGCTATGGTTAAAAGGTTTAGAAAGTACTTCCAAATCAAATACTTACACTTCCAACGAATCTGATACAAAAGTTGTTGTTTTCGAAACTTGTATTCAAAGGGTAATGGGAGGCAACAAAAAGCACTTGACTTGGACAGATACCTTACAATCATTGTGTCAAAAGTCTTACATTCAGGTACTTATGTATTCCAACAAAGGACAATGTTGTAGCCAAGCTTTTTCTTCAAAAGGATATACCGAAGCGGCAAGCTATTCGGCCAATGAGGCCGTAGAATGGCTTTGGAAAAGCACTATGGAAGGAACGCACCCTGTGGTAATAGACACGAGTTCTTGTGCCTTTAGCCTGCAACATGCAGCCCACCTTTTGACATCTGAAAACAAAGTAAGACTACAAAAACTACGAATTTTGGACACTACAGCATTTTGTGCCGAATACCTACTCCCACGCCTTCGTATCAAACAAAAGAAAAAAAGCGTGGCCCTGCATCCAGTCTGTTCGTTGGAAAAGATGAAATTGAAAGGAAAGCTGCTGGATGTGGCCAAAGCTTGTGCTGAAGAAGTTATCGTACCTGAAAAAGCCGGCTGTTGTGGCATGGCAGGCGACAGAGGGTTCTTTTATCCTGAATTGACCACAGGCGCAACGCAGCTAGAGGCTGAAGAAATCAAAACATTGAACTGCGAAGGGCATTATTCCACTGGCAGAACCTGTGAAATCGCATTGACAGAAGCCACGGGCAAAGAATATGTGTCGCTGCTGTATTTGCTCGACGAAGTGAGTTAAACTTAGAAGTCGGCCAAGCCCCACAGCTTTTTGTACAGGCCATCTTTTGCCAAAAGTGCTACGTGTGTCCCCTCTTCCACAATTTTACCTTTGTCTACCACGGCAATCTTGTCGGCTTGCTGTATAGTGGTTAGTCGGTGCGCAATAACAAGCGATGTGCGACCTTTCATAAGCGTATTCAGTGCTTCTTGTACCAGTTTTTCCGATTCGTTGTCGAGCGCTGAGGTGGCTTCATCCAAAATCAATATTTCAGGATTGCGCAATACAGCACGTGCGATGCTAATACGCTGACGCTGTCCGCCTGAAAGTCGCCCTCCTCTTTCGCCAATAAAGGTTTGATAGCCATTTTCCAACTGACTCACAAATTGATGTGCATTGGCCACTTTAGCTGCGGCTTCCACCTCTGCAAGTGTAGCCTGCGGTTTGCCAAAAGTAATGTTGTTGAAAACAGTGTCGTTGAATAAAATGGGCTCCTGCCCTACTATGCCCATTATGTTGCGAAGAGAGTGTAAATCACAAGTTTTCAACGAGATACCATCCAAAAGTACTTCTCCTTGTTGCACATCGTAAAAACGAGGTACCAAATCGGCCAAAGTAGATTTTCCACCTCCCGAAGGACCTACCAAAGCCAAAGTCTTTCCTTTTTCAAGCGTGAGGTTTATATCTTTCAATACTTCGGTGCCTCCATAGGAAAAAGATACATTTCGGAACTCGATTTTTTCTTTAAAACCTTGTAATACAATCGCATTGCTTGGATTTTTGATTTTAGATTCGGCATCCACCAATTCAAATATCCTTTCTCCCGCCACTAAGCCTCTCTGAATGGTACTGTAGGAAGAGGACATGGACTTGACAGGTATCAACAATTGCACTATGAGTATAATGTAGGCAATAAACTGAACACCAGTAAGTTGAGAGCCTGAATCGTTGCCCAAAACCAAAATACCGCCGTATAACAGTAGTCCTGTCACCAACGTGACACCCAAAAATTCGGAAACGGGCGAGGCCAAGTCTCTTTTGTTTTGCATAGAACGATATACGCGCGAATATCCATCGTTCAAGGAATCAAATTTTTGGCTCACAAACTCTTTGGCATTGAAGGCCTTTACTACTTTTATACCCGAAAGGGTTTCGTCGAGCATGCTCATAATGCTACCAAGCGCGTTTTGCCCTTCTTTGGCTTCTTTTTTCAAAGATTTTACGATGGCTGCCAATACCAAGCTGGAAACCGGAAAATACAATAGACAGAAAATGGTGAGTTCGGGCGACATGTAAAAAAGAAAGATAAAATAGCCAATGATACTAATGGGATCTTTCAGCATACCGCTCAAAGTTGCCGAAATAGTGTATTCAAGCTCTTGCACGTCGCTAGTGAGCCTCGACATGATGTCGCCCTTCTTTTCGTTGGTAAAAAAACCAAGGTGCAAGAGCATGAGCCTGTCGAAAATGGCTTTGCGAATGTTGCGAATAGAACCCGCCCTGATAAGCGTAAGCGTTCTTTCAGACAGATACCTGAAAATGTTGGCTAGTAAAACCGAAAAAATAATGATGCCACACACATATTTCAAAGCACCCAATTTGCCTTGGGCGGGGTCGTTCAAAAAAGTGTTGAAATAGTAATAGAAATAACCCTTTATGGTAACAAGGCTGAATGAAAATTCAGGTTTCGTTTGGTACAAAAGCAGGTTTGCGTCTTGTACAGTTCCAAAAATGATGTTCAAAAGGGGAATTAGCAGACCAAAATTGACCAAGCCAAATACCACCGAAAGAATCACAAAAACAAAGTATAGCGGAACCAACGCGCGGTACTGTTTGCCATAACTGAGAATACGGAAATACGTTTTCATGCATTAAAATTCGTGCGTTCGTGGATTGAAGTTGTAGCGCAATCCAAACGAAGCAAAGTAGGTGTTTTTTCTATTACGGGCATTTGCATTCTCGGTAAACTGTTCGCGTGCCATTGCGCTTAGGTCTAGAAAAAGGTTGTGCCTTGCCATATAACTAAGTGTCATTTCGGCATAGGCAATGTTGGTTGTAACGCCCTGTGTAATATAGTTACCATAAGGTCTTTCGACAATGGCACGAGTGTAAGGAATAAAAATATTGCTGCCATAGTTGTTTTTTGCATCGTCCAAACCAATACGCGTCGCAATGGCTTTGGCCACGATATTGATGCGCTTGAAAGGTTGGCAACGAAGCAACCCGACTATTTCCACAAAATTGGCTCCCATCGGGTGTGCAAGTGGCTGGTTGTAAGCAGAATAATTAGTAGTGCCATCTAACGAAGTATAAGTGAACGGCCTCACTACGTTGGCCTCTAATTGCATGTCTAAATTATTAACACCTGCCACATTGATGTATTTCAATCCCAATTGGTAGGCTTGTTTGTTGCCCCACCAGCCATTTCCATTTCTTATTTCCCTGATTCTAAATTCGTTAAGCACTATTTGTCCGTAAAGTGACAAATGCTTCAAGAAATTAAGTTTAAAATCGGCACCAATGGTCGCTTTGTCGCTACTGCCCATATAGGTTTCCACATAACGATAGAATATAATTGGATTTAAGTAGTTGAAATCGAACTGATTATTTTCTCTGGTATAAACAATAGATTCAAAAACTCCTACATTCAAATGCTTGCCTATGTTCATGCTCAAATGGTGTAAAGTCATAAACTTGCGCGGATAGGTGGTGTCTTTGCCAATATTGGTGTTGTAAAAAGTTTGGGCGTAGAGGTTGGTATAGTGTATTTTCCAAATTTTGGTTTGAATTTTCCCAAATAGATAGGGCGAGGTAAAATCGGAAAGTATCAACGATCGATGTCCGTTTCCAATGAAATTGCGGTCTTGCCCAAACTGAAATTTGATGTGCTTGGTAAAGTTGAAGGTGAAATACCCGCGCGCGGTAAAAAAATCGACGCCATAGGCCTGATAGGGTTTGAAATAACCCTCTCCTGGCACTGCTCGAATTCCTGCAAGGTTTATTCTTTCGCGTACATAGTTGGGGTACAAGGCCTGTGTGGTGGAGATGACCGAATAAAAACCTATTTTCTTGTCGATCATCCCTCTGATTTCGGCGCCACGCGTGTTGATATAGTTTGAACCGACTCCTTCAGCTTCTCTCCCACCCATAAAATAAAATACGGGCGTTGCTTGTACCTCAAAATCAGTGCCTTTATAACTATAAAGCGCATTCTTTTTTTGGTAAAATAGCTTAAAAATGCCTCTTTTTGAGTTACCTACTTTTTCACTCGAATCGGCCCACTCCCAGTTATCGTCTTTCAAGTATTGCTGGTTAAAAGCATCGACCTTTGAAACCGCTTGCAAAGAATCTTCAGTAGCGTGGGAAGTCATTTTGTACACATTTTCTCTACTGTACGGCTTGAAAGAGGTATGCAAGTCGTTGGATGTTTTTCCACTTAAAATTTCTTGCCTATCTATCAGGTGATTGTATTCCTTGTTCAAGGGAACAAAAACGCTTTGGGATATTGCCACAATCGGAAAAAGAAACGATAAAAATAGAATCAGGCGCATAAGCGTAAAAATTTTACAAATCTAAGCATGATGTTTCAAATTCCTTTCACTTGTTTTTAGGATTCAGCGGTTTGGTGCTGGCTATTACCAATACTCCTATCAGAATTACAACCAAAAGGATGCCTACTAACTCGAATGGAAGTAAATAATCGCCCATTAGTCCATAGCCAATAACTTTTGCCGATGAGGCTTCGTAAATTGGTTTTTTAAGCCCAAAATCTTTTTCCAGATACACCACATACCCAAGCATTCCGCCGATAAGCAAGGCCAAAAAAAGACCTACACTCCTATTTTGGATACCCGAGGTCAAAAACCTGTTTTCGCGCCTTTTGGTAATGAGAATACCGAATAGAAAAAGGGTGAGCACACCGCCCACATAAATCAAAAGCTGAGTTGCCGCCAAAAAATCGGCGTTCAATGTCAAATACAATCCCGCTATTCCTACAAATGTGGAAAGCAAAAGAAAAGCCGCATACAACAGGTTTTTCTGCCATGCCACAGCTATAGCCGAAAATAGCGTCAGAGACGAAAAAAAAGCAAAAGCTATCATCTATTGGTCGGATTCTTTTGGCAAAGTCTTTGGTGGTATTTTGGGTGCGGGCATTTTTGGTTTAAACACAGGCTTGGCTGCGGGTGTGCTACTTGCCTGAATTTCTGTGTTGGTTGCTTGCGCAGCATCCTCGTTTTTCGCACTTGGCTCGGTGGTTTTAGGCACTGGCATTTTAGGACGAAAAACTGGCTTTGGAGCCGCTAGTTTATTTGGGTCTTCGGAAATGGATTCTTTTTCTTTGGCTTCGATTTCTGTTTGCACAGGCTTTGTTGCCAGAAATTTGGGTTTAAAAACGGGTTTGGCAGTTATTCCCAGTTCTTTTGATTCTGTAGCTTCGGCGCTTAATTTTTCTTTTGCCATAGCCTTTTCCGCCTGTTTCTGTTCGTATAGCTTTTGTTTTTCTTTTGCTTCCTGCGGACTTAAATCCGAAAAATGGTACACCATATCGCGTACGTCAAATTCGGAATAGTCGAAAGTGGGTGTCATGGTCAGGCATTCGGTCGGACAAACGGTAGTACACAACCCGCAATAGCAACATTTGGCCATGTCTATGTCGAATTTTGCTGCGTACAATCTCTTTGAGCTTCCGTCAGAGGTAATGCCTATTTCCTCGGTCGATTTTATGGGCTCAATTTCAATACAATCTACAGGGCAAATTTTGGCACATTTGTCGCACACAATGCAATCGTCCATTTCGTTGTGCAAACGATAACGACCGTTTTCAGGCACCGGAATGGCTTCGTAGGGATATTCCAAGGTCACAATCCCGCTACCCTGCTTGAAATAGTCTGGCGAATCAACCCCTAATGCATTAATTTTTTTTCTTGCGTTTAGGAAATGACGGAATGTAAGCGCCATACCCGAAATACTAGAGGTTATTCCTTCGGCAATTCCTGAAAAATATTTTTGCAAGCCTGTCATTCAGGTTGCAAGTTAAGCCACAGTGCGGAATATGCCATATCGAACATAAAATTGCTTGTTTGGTATGGCACGCAAAATCACAAATGAGTATGTTTGTGATATTTTCCATTAAAGTTACTTAAACACACAATATGGCATAAACTTCTACGTTAAACATTTCGTGACCGTAGTAATGAACACAGCCATAAACCAATTGAGCGATGCCGAACTGGTATCGCATTTCCAGCAAGGAAACCAAGATGCTTTTGCCGAATTGTTGAAAAGGCACAAATCAAAGGTATTTACCACCATTCTAGTCATAGTACGCGACAGATATGTGGCCGAAGACCTTTTTCAAGACACTTTTATAAAGGCGCTTCGCTTGCTGCGCGAAGAAAAATACAGCGAGGATGGTAAATTCCTGCCCTGGATAGTGCGAGTAGCCAAAAATATGGCAATAGACCATATTAGAAAAAACAAACGCCAACCGCTTATTGTATTGGATAGCGGAAGCCCTTTTTTCAGTTCGTTCCATTTTGCCGATAGCGATGCCGAATCGGTACAAATAGGAATAGACGAGAGTGCCAATATCAGAAAACTAATTGCACAACTTCCTCAAGAACAGCGCGATGTTCTTATCATGCGGCATTTTGCCGACATGAGCTTCAAAGAAATTGCCGATGCAACGGGTGTCAGTATCAACACTGCACTCGGACGTATGCGGTATGCTTTGCTCAACCTTCGTAAACTATTGGATAAACATAAAAACGCGTATGAAAAGAAACTTTACACATCTGGAGCCGAATCGTGCTGCTTGCAGCGAAAAAGTTCACAAACATGACAACGGAAAGACTTTTAACACGAAAAAAGTCTTTTTGCACAACATCCAAAAAATGGTAAAAAGTAGCTTGGCCGAACCTTCGAAGGAAAGTGTCGAAGCGATACTGGCTAGATTGGCTTTGGTGTAGGCTGCTTCATTCCATTTTTGCTAACTTTGGTTTTTTAATAACCACGCTTTTGTCAAAATCTATCCTTATTACCGGTGTTGCAGGCTTCCTTGGTTCGCATTTGGCCGAAAGATTGTTGGACAATGGACATCGGATTACAGGAATTGACAATTTCGACCCTTTCTATGCTGAAAGCATAAAACGCGATAACTTACGCAAATGCTTGTCTAACAGCAGTTTCAAGCTTGTTGAATTGG
>JBIKRJ010000109.1:0-8107 GCA_044349205.1 Cytophagales bacterium
AATATATACCGGGCTTGGCCAGTCTTGAAGTTCAGCCTTTGCGCGATTTTGAAGAATGGAAAAAGCCAAATGCAGGTATATTTTTGTTGGATGCCAATTGGGAATTATCACCAAATGACACCATTGAATAAGTCACAACCCACCATTTTATTGGTAACTGAGTCAAGTCAGGGGCATCATATTGCCTTCATGGAGATGTTCATGACTTCTCTAAAATCTATCGGATGTTGTTTGGTTGTCTTAATGCCTCAAGTGCAACACCTTGTGCAACATTTGCAGTCTAAAAATTTGATCGACGAAGAAGTAATCTTCGAAGATTTTCAAAACGCAATAGTGTCTAATGTACATTATGGGACGATGAATGAGGCCATAAAAGCTTTTAGAAGATGGCGATTGTTGAATAAAACAGTTGGGTCATTGGAAAAAAAGCACAAACTAAAATTTGATTTGGTTTTCTTGTCTTTTGCCGATGTGTACACCGCCAATTATTTACCCCATCAACTGGTCGATTTGGTTTTTCAGCATGCTTGGGCCGGCTTGTATTTTCATCCCAAATTTTTGAGGCTACATCCCGAAGAAGGGCAATACAAGTCGGGGCCAAGTGCAATAGACAATGTGTTCAGGAGCAAGCATTGCAAAGCTGTGGCCATACACGACCAAAAAATAGCAGATGCTTTGGCATTCAGAACTGGAAAGCCCGTGTATTTCTTTCCCGAAATTGCTGATTTGTCTGCTCCCGATTTCGACAATGCTTTGTACAAATTGGTAAAAGAAAAAGCCAAGGGAAAAAAGGCAATCGGACTTGTGGGATGTGAAAAGAGAAAAGGATTTCATGTGTTGAAGCGTTTGGCTCAAGAAAATCCCGACGGCTATTTATTTGTTTTTGCGGGCGCATTTGTAAAAGAAGGTTACACGCCACAAGAACATCAAGAATTAAAGCAGTTTTTGAGTCAAGTACCGTCCAATGTGTTGTATATACCTACATACCTAAAAGAAGGAGTTGAGATAAATTCGTTTTTGGCAGCTTTGGATGCTATTTTTATTGTGTATTCTAATTTTACAAGTACCAGTAATTTTAGTACCAAGGCGGCATTTTTAAGAAAACCCGTTTTGGCGACTGAAAAACATGTCATAGGTGACGAGACAAGAACTTTTGATTTGGGTGTGTGCGTGGGTGAAAATGATGTTGAGGAATTGCGCACGGGCTTGCAGGTTTTAGAAGAAAAAATAAAAAAAGGGCAGTTTGGGTACGATGCCTATTTGGAAAAACACAGTACTGAAGTTTTGGTTGAAGGTTTTCGTCACATATTGAATACACTTTATGCTTGAAATGCCAGTTCTTTTTTTGGTATTCAATAGACCTGAAACCACGAAAAAAGTTTTAGACCAAATACGCCTTGCCAAACCAAGCAAACTTTATGTAGCTGCCGACGGCCCCAGAACCCAAGTGCCCGAAGACGAAATAAAATGTGACGAGGTAAGGAAAATTATTGAAAATGGCATTGATTGGGAGTGTGAACTTAAAACATTGTATCGCGATACCAATTTGGGTTGTGGAATAGGAGTGTACAAGTCCATTGATTGGTTTTTTGAGCAGGAAGAAATGGGTATCATTTTGGAGGACGACTGTTTGCCGGCACAAAGTTTTTTCACCTTCTGTCATTTAATGTTAAAAAAATACCAACACGAAGAAAAAATACACCAAATCTCAGGCTCTAACTTTCAGTTTGGAAAGTCAAGAGGTAAAGCTTCTTACTATTTCAGCAATTACAACATTTGTTGGGGTTGGGCTACTTGGAAAAGGTCATGGTCTTTGTACCACTACACTATAGACTACGGCTACAATGATAGTGTGTTAGATTTGTTCGATTCAAAAGAAGAGAAAGTGTATTGGGACAACGTATTGTCACAACTTTCAAAAGATGCGAACCAAAATCATATCTGGGATTACCAATGGTACTACTGCATGTGGAAAAATAACAAATTGGCAATTTGTCCACAGCAAAATTTAGTCCAAAACATAGGTTTTGGCAGTGATGCTACCCACACTACGCAAACTTTCATGTCCGTTAATAATGTGCCATTTGTTGAGATAGATACAACAAAATTAGTTCACCCTTTTGGTTTTGAAGTCAACAAGAAAGCCGACAGAATTACTTTTAGGCATTACTTTTCTAGCCCTACTTCTTGTATTAATAAGATGAGAAATATAGCCTATAGAATTTTTCCAGAGTTTGTTTTTAGTTATTGGAGAAGGATAAAATCATGAAATTAACGTCGAAATGAGCATTTTCAAGTTCTTGAAAAGATTTATACCCTCTAAATACAGGTTCAAAATTTGGTTTTGGCTGAGGAAAAAAGACAAAGAGAAGTTAATTGCTTCCGCTTATTTGCCTTCAGACCCTATTGTACTGGAAGCGGGTGCGCACATAGGGTATGATACAGTAGGCATTTGCAAGGTTTGGAAAAATTGTACTGTACATGCTTTTGAACCCGTCGCAACGATAAGGGAAGAGCTACTAAAGCAAACTCGTTTTTTGAAAAATGTGCATGTTTATCCATTTGCTTTAAGCGAAAAAACTGGAGAAGAAACCATTTATCTTAGTTCGGGGGGGCAAAATGCCTCTAGTTCATTGTTGAAACCCAAAGAGCACATAAGATTATATCCTCATGTGCGATTTGAATCAAATCAGCAAGTTCGAACTTGGAACTTGGATGAATGGGCTATAGAGTACCAGGTCGAAAAGATTGATTTCATGTGGTTGGATATGCAAGGCAAAGAATTGGCTGTTTTGCGTGCCAGTCCTCGTATTTTTGCCACTGTTTCAGTAGTTTATATTGAAGTACATCGACTTGAAACCTACGAGCAAGTTCCTAAATATCAGGAAGTGAAAGACTTCATGCATGCCAATGGTTTCAAGCTATTGTTGGAAGATATGGCATACGAAGAAGGGGGAAATGCAATGTTTGTCAGAATGCCTAATTCAAATGTCTTGTGAAGTTTAAATCAACTGGCAACTTTTATTGGCTTAGATGTATAACCCTAAAATATCCATAGTTACTCCTTCTTTCAACCAAGGCCAATACTTGGAGCAAACGATTGATTCTGTTCTTACGCAGCAATACTCCAACCTGGAATACATCATCATCGATGGTGGCAGTACCGACAATTCGATCGAAATCATCAAAAAGTATGAAAAATACTTGTCGTATTGGGTGTCTGAAAAAGACCAAGGGCAAAGCCAAGCCCTAAACAAAGGATTGCAAAAGGCTACTGGCGAGGTTTTTAACTGGCTCAATAGCGATGATTATTTTCTGAATGGCGCGCTGAAACTGGTGGGGGAGTCTTTTCTTAACTCTAGCTTAAAGGTGCTTTGCGCCAGCGGTAAGGTGTTGCAAAATGAAATCATTGTAAAAACTTCGTCGGGTACCGATGTGTATGGTGAAAGTTTGCCCAAAACGATAGGATGGGCAAGAATTGACCAGCCTCAGACTTTTTTTCGGCGGTCGGTTTTTGACCAGTTGGGTTTTTTGAACGAAGAACTTCACTATGTGATGGATCGAGATTTTTGGGTGCGTTATCTTTTTGAAAATGGTTTAGAAGGAGTAGAGAAAATAAAAGATGAATTGGTCGTTTTTAGATGGCACAAAAATTCAAAAACTATTTCGCAAGCTGCTGAATTTGAGTTAGAAAACAACTTTATTTTTTATTCAATAGCAAAACAGCTAGGCCATCGCGAATTGGAGGAAATTATATTCAAAATGGGACTTCCAAAACACTTGCAAAAGATGGAATACCCCATCAAAAATGCCACATTGGGCTTTGAAGTTTTGCAGTATTTTTTGCTTTTGAAATGTTTTATAAGCTATGCCTTAAACGATTTTGCGACGGCAAAACTGCTGAGCCATTCTATCGACAAAGGGGTGCTTTCAAAGCCCGATTTGGCTGAATTAGAAAAAATAAGCCACAGAATGCGCTATCCTGTGGCATTGAAAAGGGTGATAAATTGGTTTAACGGGCTGTTTAGTAGGTAAACTGCACTCCCAAACCCAACGACTGTGCCAATTGCGTACCAGGGTCTTGGTCGTAGTCGTAGATAACAACTGTAGATAGGGTAGTAGTGATGTATTTCGTGATTTTGGCGGTAAAAGTGGCATCGAAACGGTGGTCGATATAGTCGAACCATGTGATATTCGTATTTTCCTTGATGGCTTTGGGTAGTTCGTAATTTGCGAAACCTATGTATTGGCATTTTAAATTGATGTTTTTATGGATGTCTTTGTTGTAAGCAGCCATAATTTGTAACAAGGCTATTTCGTTTCGTATGGTTTTGCCATTTAGTACATCTACTCCATAGTATTTGGTTGCTGTAGGATCAATATTTTTGGCCGTTACAATCGTTTGGCGAAAAGCTCCTGGGCTGAACCGTAAATAAAAAAACTTAGAAGGTTTGTATTCAAAACCTATTGCTTCTGTCAGGTAGCCTGGTGCCATGAAATTCGACACATAAACAGAGGTGTCCCTGTTTAACCTTTTGGTGGTAAGAAAGCCGTCGTAAAACTGAGTTAGAAAGTTTACAGAAGCGAACATGCTCCAATTTTTTGAAATGGAATACCCCAGTTTGGTATCGGCATAAACACGGTCTATGTTTTTTACAAAACCGGTGTTCTTGTTGTTGATGGCGCCGAATTTAAAATCGACTATGCTGTTGAAACTTAGTTTCTCTTTGGCATAATCGGCAGTTGCGCTAAGGAATGCCTGGTAGGCAATTGAGTTTACACCACCTCCCTTCCAATTGTTGGAAAAAGAGGCTTGATTTAAGATAATACCCGTTTTTAAGCTTGTTTTCCAATAACTTGTGTCTTTAATTACGCCTGTAGGAATGGCAATGGGAGCAAGCGTAGAGGGTGGTGTTTCTTGGGCAAATACCGAAGAACAGAAAAAGATAAGAAAGGAAGTGATAAAAGATGTATTCTTCATTTTTTAAGGTTTTAGAGCTAGACTAAGTTTCCGTACAGGTCAAATTCGGTAGCAGACGTAATGTTTACTAAAGCAAAATCGCCCATTCTGGCATAGGTTTTTCCATCTGCTTTTACCAATACTTCGTTGTCCACTTCGGGCGAATCGTGCTCGGTACGGCCTACAAAATAACTTCCTTCAGTTCTATCGAACAACACTTTCATTGTTTTTCCTATTTTTTTCTGGTTGATACTCAGGGAAATTTCTTCCTGTATCGCCATTATTTCGTCCGAACGTTCCTGTTTTGTTTCGGCGGGCACATCGTCTTTAAAGGAAAAAGAATGGGTTTGTTCTTCGTGCGAATACTGGAAAATACCCAATCTGTCGAATCGCATTTCTCGCACAAAGTCTTTCATTTCCTCAAAATCGGCCTCGGTTTCACCTGGGTGGCCTGCAATAAGTGTGGTGCGTAGCGCAATGCCGGGTACTTTTTCCCGTATCGTATTCACCAGTTGTTCTGTTTTTTGACGAGTAATACCTCTTCGCATTATTTTTAGCATGTTGTCGGAGGCGTGTTGCAAGGGCATGTCCAAATACTTGCAAATATTTTCACGTTCTGCCATCACATCCAATACATCCATAGGAAAGCCCGACGGATAGGCATATTGCAATCGAATCCATTCAATGCCTTGAACCTCCGAAAGTTGACGTAAAAGATGTGCTAATTTTCGCTCTTTGTACAAATCTAGGCCGTAATAGGTCAAGTCTTGTGCAATTAGTACAAGTTCTTTTGTCCCATTTTTGGCCAAATTGGCCGCTTCTTTTACCAATTCGTCTTGCGGACGGCTAATGTGTGTGCCGCGCATAATGGGAATAGCGCAAAAGGAGCAAGGACGGTCACAACCTTCGGCTATTTTCAAATA
The DNA here is from genome assembly GCA_044349205.1 of Cytophagales bacterium. GTDB lineage: Bacteria > Bacteroidota > Bacteroidia > Cytophagales > UBA9547 > UBA9547. The sequence continues at coordinate 5,884 of JBIKRJ010000109.1, forward strand.
GGCATAATGGCTTGGAGTGGTGATAAGGCGCTCTCCCAAAAGTTCGTGCTTGTAGTCTGCTTTTAATGTTTTCAGCAACCTGGGTAGGTCGCGTGTGCCAAACCACGAGTTCACTTCAGGTATTTCGTTTTTCAAATCATCTTTGTATCGTTCAGATAGGCAGCCGGTTACATATAGTTTTTCGATGAGGCCTTGTTGCTTGGCATCGGCATAGCGCAAAATGGTATTCACCGATTCTTCCTTGGCATTGTCTATAAAACCGCAGGTATTTACAATGACAATGTTGGCCTCGTCGTTTTTAGCTTCGTGGCTTACATCAAATTGGTTTGCCTTCAGTTGAGTGAAAATATTTTCAGAATCGACTAGGTTTTTAGAGCAGCCTAGCGTCACAATATTTACTTTGTTTTTTTTAAGTCCTTTGGTTTTCAAGGGCAAAAATTTTCGCAATTTAGTTCAAATAGTGCACTTGGCCATTTTTATGGCGCTACTTAAAAACTGGGCTTTAGATAAATTGGGGAATTTATGCTTTAAAATTCCACTCTTCGGGTTGAAAGCCTAAAAATAGACTGTCTTCCACCTCTAAAATAGGTCTTTTGATGAGCGAGTTTTTTTCTTTCATTAACGCTATGGCATCTTGGTTGGACGTTATTTGGTTTTTTACATCGTCAGATAACTGCTTCCAAGTGCTGCCCTTCGTGTTTATGAGTTGCCATTTGTCAAAATGCGTCAACCATTCGTTCAGTTTTTCAGAAGTAATGCCCTTTTTTTTATAATCGTGAAAAACATATTCTAAGCCTCTGGATTCCAACCATGTAAAAGTCTTTTTCATGGTATCGCAGTTTTTGATTCCGTACACTGTTAGCATAATTGCATTGAAATGAGAGGTTAATTTCTATAAAAACTCTTAATTAGAGGTTCTTTTTAAAATATAAGGTTATTTACGACTTCCCACAATATCGCAAACTTCAAAACCGTGTTTATTACAAGATAGTATCGGAAATGGAGATGGAAGAATTGAATCGGCTTGGAAAAAGTTGGTTGCGTTCATATTTTGTTGGGAAATCATTTTTAGACCGACATTTAATTCGGGATATTTTAACAGGGGGTACTGGCCAATACGTGTCAATTTCTGAATCTGACTATGAAGCGATAAATCTTTTAGCCAAGTGAAAATTTTTGTTTGAAATTGGCCACAAAATCGGATAGTAAGCTATCTTCTTCAAACTTGCCACTCACTTTTCCAATTTCCTGAACCATTTCTAATAATGCAGGATATTCCTCCCTGTTTCCCAACGATTTACACACTTCCATTGTGTGAAGAAAACTTTGAGAGATGCTAATGTCTTTTTGGTTGGAAAGAATGTGTTTTTGAATAAAATCTCGAATCGGATGTGTTTTTGTGATTTGAGAGATGGCGTTTAGTTCATTTTGATTGATAATACCATCGGCCATCAAGACCGAATAAATTAGTTCTGCAAAGGCATCGTACAGGATTTCGTTTGTATCCATATCTTAAAAATGTGAGTGAAATTAAAAATTAAACAACAATTAGGCTTTTTACTCATCCTTTTTTGGGAGCTAATATTTTTAAACTACCAGGATGCATGCGTATGTGCAATGTTTTACCGAAATCCATCGGTTCTCCGTCCAAGTGTGCGACGCCTTCGTTTTCTCTTTCAATAAGCAATTCGTTTGTGCGAATAGAATGCATCAGAGGGCATTTGTCTATCGTTTTATTGAACAATCTGAAACCAATGCCCGGCATGTCCCAAATTTTGAAGGGTTTTAGCAAACAAACATCAAAAAGACCATCTTGCAAGTCGGCTTTTGGGGCTATAAAAGCATTGTTTCCGTATTGTGAAGAATTGGCTAAACTCAACAAAAAAGCCTCATGTTTTTTTTCAATGTCTTGATATTTAAGTCGATAGGCTTGTGGTTTGTAATTTCTAAACTCTTTAAGAGTTTGTAATACATAGGTTTTGAATCCTCTTTCTGTCGATTCGGCGAACATTTTTCCAATGTGTGCGTCGAAACCAACACCTGCCATGTTTACAAATGGTTTGCCGTTTACCGAACAAGTGTCAATGAGCAATTCTTCAGCAGTATTCAGTTGCTCGATGGCTTTTGCGGTATTCATCTCGATGCCCAAATGCCTTGCCAAGCCGTTGCCAGAGCCCAGAGGCAAAATACCCATTCCTGACGATGAGTGTATGAGTTTGCTTGC
>JBIKRJ010000111.1:0-8051 GCA_044349205.1 Cytophagales bacterium
GCCTGTTCATTCGACCAAACATTACCCCGAAAAAATATATGTAAGCAGAGAGAATGCTAAAATGCGGCGTGTGGTCAATGAAAACCTAGTAATGGATAAACTTTCTTCCTACGGCTTTGTGAAAATTTTTAACGAGGATTATACTTTTGAAGAACAAATTAAGCTGTATCAAAATGCTCGATATGTAGTTTCGACTCATGGAGCCAATCTTACCAATGTTATTTTTTGTGAGCCAGGTGCTAAAGTTTGCGAAATCAGATTTCACAAGCATTTCCGTTACTTCAAAGGAACGTATTACGAATTGGCCGATGCACATCAACTCGATTACTATTTGCTTTATTCCGCTGAATTTGTAAAGTCGGAAAAGTGGGAAGGTGACGATGAGGTAGACATTGTTGTAAATCTGCAAGACTTACAAAAAGTGCTTGAGGCAATGGAGCTTGCCAGTGCATAAATCAGCGTATTTCAGATATTATTCAAACTAGCTGATTAAATTTGCCTTTCAGCGAAAAATAAAACGTGTCAGAAAAAATCGATTACTCTCTAAAACTAAGTGGTTTAGAACCGCTTATCATCAACAAAGGCACCAACTTTGTGAACATTGGCGAGCGTTGCAATGTCACAGGATCGGCTAAATTTTTAAAGCTCATTCAGGATGATAACTACGATGCAGCGTTGGAAGTGGCCATGGAGCAGGTACGAGGTGGTGCGCAGGTGCTCGATGTAAACATGGACGAAGGCATGATAGACGGCGAAAAAGCAATGGTGCGCTTTTTGAATCTACTTGCTACTGAACCTGAAATTTCGCGCATTCCTGTCATGATCGATTCTTCGAAATGGGAGATAATAGAGGCAGGATTGAAATGCGTGCAAGGAAAATCAATTGTCAATTCCATAAGTCTGAAAGGTGGCGAAGAGCGATTCTTGTGGGAAGCTAAACGCATTAAACGATATGGTGCGGCCGTGATTGTTATGGCTTTCGACGAAGTAGGGCAGGCCGATAATTACCAACGTCGTTGTGAGATTACAAAGCGTAGTTACGACCTGTTGACCCAAAAAGTAGGGTTTCCTGCATCAGATATCATTTTCGATTTGAATATTTTTCCAGTTGGCACTGGCATGGAAGAACATCGCCAAAATGCACTAGACTTTTTCAGAGCTACTACATGGGTTAAAGAAAACTTGCCTGGCGCCAAAATAAGTGGTGGAGTGAGCAATGTGTCTTTTTCCTTTCGAGGCAACAACCGTGTGCGCGAAGCCATGCATTCGGCATTCCTGTATCATGGTATCAAAGCAGGTATGGATATGGGCATTGTGAATCCCAGCATGTTGGAAGTGTACGACGACATACCCAAAGACCTGCTCGAAAAAATCGAAGATGTATTGCTAGACAGAAGAGACGATGCCACCGAACGTTTGCTCGAGTTTGCCGAAACCCTAAAAGCCAAAGGCAAAAAAGAAGTGGCCGACGAGGAGTGGCGTAAAGGAACAGTTGAAGAAAGACTCACGCATGCTTTAGTAAAAGGAGTTGTTGATTTTATTGACAAAGATACGGAGGAGGCTCGCCTAAAGTATGTCAATACACTCAAAGTGATTGAAGGGCCGCTCATGGATGGAATGAACGTCGTGGGCGACTTGTTTGGCTCGGGGAAAATGTTTTTGCCCCAAGTTGTGAAAAGCGCAAGGGTAATGAAAAAAGCAGTGGCTTATCTACTGCCCTTTCTCGAAGAGGAAAAAAGGAAAAGCGGCGATACCGCCAAAAACGCTGGAAAAATTCTTTTAGCTACTGTCAAAGGCGATGTGCACGATATAGGTAAAAATATTGTAGGCGTTGTGTTGGCTTGTAACAATTTCGAAATCATCGACATTGGGGTCATGGTTCCTTGCGAAAAAATCTTGGAAATTGCGATCAAGGAAAATGTTGACATTATTGGTCTCAGCGGACTTATTACCCCATCCCTAGACGAAATGGTATATGTGGCAAAGGAGATGGAGCGTGCCGGTATGAAAATACCACTGCTTATTGGCGGTGCTACCACCTCGCGTATTCACACTGCCGTTAAAATAGACCCCAACTACTCTGGGGCTGTTATTCATGTGTTGGATGCCTCAAAGTCTGTGCCGGTGGCCAGTGCCTTGCTTAGCAAAGACCAAACGGGCGATTTGTACAAAAAAACGAAAGAGGAATACGCAAAAGCACGCGACGAGCATGCCAATAGGCGAGAAGAAAAGGAATATGTTAGCTATCCGGAAGCTCGAGCCAATAAGTTTAAAATAGATTGGGCCAATACAAATATTGCCAAACCCAATACTTTGGGCAATGTCTATTTCGAAGAATATCCTATCGAAGAAATACGAAAATACATCGATTGGACGCCTTTTTTTCAAACTTGGATGTTGCAAGGCAAATACCCCAAGATATTTGAAAACGAAATCATAGGCAAAGAGGCCAAGAAACTTTTTGAAGATGCTAACAAGATGTTGGACAACATCATAGAAGGTAAATGGCTCACTTGCAAAGCGGCATTGGGCATATATCCTGCTAATAGCATTCACGACGAAGAAGTAGAAGTATATGCCGACGAAAGTCGTTCAAATGTATTGCACACATTTCAGTTTCTTCGTCAGCAAGGTAAAAAAGGGACAAATGTCCCCAATCTTTCATTGTCCGATTTTATAGCGCCAAAAGATTCAGGCAAGGCCGATTATCTTGGTTTTTTTGCGGTTACGGCAGGTATTGGTATTGAATCGCTTTTGGACAATTACAAAAAAGACCACGACGATTATCATGAAATAATGTTGAAAGCAGTTGCCGATAGGCTTGCCGAGGCTCTGACCGAGCATATGCACGAAAAAGTAAGAAAAGAAATTTGGGGCTATGCTAGTACCGAAAAACTTGAAAATGAGCAATTGATAAGGGAAGAATATGTAGGCATACGCCCTGCGCCAGGTTACCCTGCTTGTCCTGACCATACCGAAAAACCACCTCTTTTCGAACTTTTAGACGCTACTAAAAACACGGGCATTTTCCTAACCGAAAGCAATGCCATGTATCCTGCCAGTTCGGTCAGCGGTATGTACTTTGCCCATCCAGACAGTAAATATTTTGGACTTGGGAAAATTGCGAAAGACCAAGTAGAAAGTTATGCCAATAGGAAAGGATTAAGTGTGCAAGAAGCAGAACGTTGGTTGGCTCCTAACTTGAATTATGATGTGTAGGTGTATCCTAAAGAATTCTGAAACTCAAAAAATTGGGTTCAAAATTCTTTAGCGTATCTCAAAGTCATCTGCGTCGTCAAGCACAGGAAAATCCTTTCTGTATTGTTCCAAAAGCGATTTGTCTAAGTGCACAAGTAGGGTTTCTTGTTTGTCGCGACTGTAGGCCAATTGGTTTCCTGCAAAATCATAGGCCGAGGTGTCGCCAGAATGGTACAAGTGATGCCCATCGTGCCCCACTCGATTTACACCAATGCAATAACTAGCATTTTCAATGGCTCTAGCTTTTAATAAAGTATTCCAAGCAGCAGCACGTTTTTGAGGCCAATTGGCAACATAAACAAGGCAATCGTATGAATATTCTTTTTTGTTTCTGCTCCACATAGGAAACCGCAAATCATAGCAAATCATGGGTTTGAAAGTCCATCCGCGCCATTCGACCATTAGTTGTGCGGTGCCCGAAGTATAGGTTTGGTGTTCGTTGGCGTGTGTAAAAAGATGTTTTTTGTCGTAGCTTTTGAAATTGCCGTCAGGTTCTACCCACAAAAGTCGGTTGAAATATTGATAGTTTTCTTTTACGATAAAACTTCCACAAACTGCAGCATTGGTTTGGCCAGCCATTTGTTTCATCCATTTCTGGGTGGTCAAATTCATGGGTTCGGCTAGGGAAGAAGCATTCATACTAAAACCAGTAGTGAACATTTCGGGAAGCACGATAAGATCGACTTGCTTCTCTATTTTCCAGATTTTTTCTTCAAACTGAAAAATATTTGCGCTTTTGTCTTCCCAGTACAAATCGGATTGAATTAAAGCGATGCGCATAATTCATGATTTAGAATATCAAATTTGGAAGCGTACTAAATATTTGCCAAGGTTTTTTCAACCCACGACCTGCCCCATTCGTCCAGTTCGTATTCTGACCACAAACTGGGAAAAAATACTTTCTTCTGAAAACGGGCAGGAAGGTATTGGTGCCAATTGGTGCCGCCTGTGCTGGCTATCGAATTGTTTTTACTTTGAAGGTGTTTAACGGCACTTTTGTAGTGCGCCATCGTCCAGTTTACGTTCAAATTCTGGTCGAAAGACCGTAACAATTCTATTAATTCTTCTTTTTTGGCAGCCTTCGGTACATATTCTTCTGCGATTCGGTTCAGATTTTTGTTTTGCAACTCGATACTTAGTCCTAAAAGTTGGCTCGAATATTTTTCTTCGAAATGCTGAAGAGTAGTCGTTTTTTCGCCAGAAACAATAGAGGTGGCGCCTTTTTTCCAATACAATTGCTCGAAAAGTTCTTCGGTAATGTGGTCGCCTTCAATCCCTTCGCGCATATTTTTATCTACCAAATTGTACAAATCGGTGCAATAAATTTCAATCATTCTGTATTGTACCGACTGAAAACCACTGGCGGGCAATATACTTAGTCTGAATTTCAAAAACTGTTCTCTTTCCATTCCTTTGGCCATAATGTCGAACGAGCTTACCAATTGTTCGACGTAGTTATTTAGCCGTGTAAGTTTAGATATGAGGGTGTTTTCTTGCAATTCAGTTGCGTTGCATATTTGCTCCAACTCCCAAATAATCAGTTTGAAATACAGTTCTGTAATTTGGTGGTAGGCGATAAAAACCACTTCGTCGGGCTGGTCGGTTTTGGGGGTTTGAAGGGTTAAAAGGGTTTCAAGATGAATATAATCCCAGTAAGTTGTTAACTTGGAATAGTTCATTCCTTCCAAATAGGAGGCGATGTCGGTACCGCTGGCACCTACTTTTTCGCGCAAATGTTGAAGTTGCGCTAAAATTTTTTCGTCATTTGACTCTTCTGGATGACCCACATCAAAACGATTTCGTAAATAGAGAAATAAAACAAACTACAAAGAAACGATTAATTTTCAGACCTTAACAATTTAAACACATGACCGGAAACAGCTTTGGTTCTGTAGAATCATCCAATTTGGACAACAAGCCCAATATTTGGAATAAAACTGATTTTTATCAGTTGGACGATTTGCTTGGTACTGAGCAATTGTTAATAAGGGATTCGGTGCGCGATTTTGTGAGGAAAGAAATTGCGCCCATCATAGAAGAATGCTGCCAAAAAGCGGTATTTCCATCTCAAATAGTGCCGAAAATGGGAAAGATGGGCATATTTGGCCCTACCATTCCGGCAGAATATGGTGGCGGCGGAATGGATTACATTACCTATGGCCTTATTATGCAAGAAATAGAGCGCGGCGATTCTGGCATGCGTTCTACGGCTTCGGTACAAAGTTCTTTAGTCATGTATCCCATTTATAAATTTGGATCAGAGGCACAACGCCAAAAATATTTGCCCAAGCTAGCCAAAGGCGAATGGTTGGGGTGTTTCGGTCTTACCGAACCCGACCACGGATCCAACCCAGCAGGCATGCTTAGCCATTTTCAAAACAAAGGCGACCATGTGCTTTTGAATGGTTCCAAAATGTGGATTTCAAATTCGCCTTTGGCCGATGTGGCTGTAGTGTGGGCAAAAGACGAACAGGGTCGTATAAAGGGACTGCTTTTGGAAAAAGGGATGGAGGGTTTTACGGCTCCCGAAATACACAATAAATGGTCTTTGAGAGCAAGTGTCACTGGCGAACTTGTTTTCGACAATGTTAAAGTGCCCAAAGAAAATATTTTACCCCATGCCGATGGACTCTCAGCTCCGTTGGCTTGTCTGGATTCGGCAAGATATGGCATTTCGTGGGGAGTGATTGGTGCAGCTATCGAATGTTTTGAAACAGCCAGAAATTATGCCTTGCAAAGGATTCAGTTTGGAAAACCTATTGCCACTTTTCAGCTTACCCAAAAAAAATTGGCCGAGATGTTGACCGAAATTACCAAAGCTCAACTTCTAGCTTGGCGATTGGGTACGCTTATGAACGAGAAAAAAGCAAGTTCGGCTCAGATATCACTGGCCAAGCGCAACAATGTGGACATGGCTTTGCACATATCCCGCGAAGCGCGTCAGATTTTGGGTGGAATGGGCATTACGGGCGAATATCCTATCATGCGTCACATGGCCAATTTGGAGTCGGTCATTACTTACGAGGGTACCAACGACATACACCTGCTCATTTTAGGGCATGCCATTACAGGCATTCAGGCCTTCAAATAAATTCAAGGTCTTTCTACTTAATTATTTACAAGTTTCGGTGGCTTTCGGCCGAAAAAGAAGAAATTTGTGTTAGGTTAGTCTTTTGATTTTAACTTTGCCAATTAACCAAGTTTCTGCGTTCTTCAATTAGTGTTTTGTAAAGAATTAAAAGAATGCACAATCTTCGGAAACATAGCCTAAATGATACGAAATTTTAAGAAAACATCAATTTATTTTAATGTATTTAGCTTTTTTGGGTTTGTGTTTTCCCTCACAATACTTCCCTTCATTTGCCAAGCCCAATCCATCATTATCGACAAAATAATTGCCAAAGTCGATAATCAAATTGTACTTCAATCGGAGTTGGAATTAGCTACCAAACAGTTTTTGGCCGAAACCCGTTACAAAGGAAGCGATGTAAAGTGCAATGTGTTGGAAACGCTCATTATCAACAAATTGCTATTGGCCAAAGCAGACATAGATTCCGTTACGGTCGATGAGAAAATGGTGGAAGACCAATTGGACAGAAGAATGCAGTATTTCATTTCATCGGTAGGTTCTGAACAAAAGTTGGAGGCATACTACAACAAATCGATTTTAGAGCTGAAAAGTGATTTGCGCAGGCAGGTGAAGGATCAAATGATAGTGCAGAAAATGCAAGAACAAATTACCAAGAAAATAAAAGTGACTCCTGCCGATGTGAAGAAATTTTTCAACAATATTCCGTCCGACAGCTTGCCTTTTTATTCAAAAGAAGTAGAAGTGGGACAAATCGTGAAAATACCTACGGTTTCCCGCAAACAATCTTTGGAAGCCAAATCCAAATTGTTGGGCATTCGTGACAGAATACTGAAAGGAGAAAATTTCGAAACCTTGGCAAAAGAATATTCAGAAGAGCCTGCTGCCAAGACTACAGGTGGAAATTTGGGTTTTCAAAAAAGTGAAGATTTAGACCAAACGTTTGTAGGAGCTGCTCTAAAGTTGAAGCCTGGCGAAATTTCTGGTGTGGTCGAAACACAATTTGGCATGCACATTATTCAAATGATTGAACGCAGGGGTAGCGAATTCAATGCGAGGCACATATTGGTAAGGCCCGCTTCTACCAAAGGTGATTTGCGCGATGCCATGAAATTTTTGGACAGCGTGCGCACGCGCATTACATCAGATAGTATTACATTCGAACTGGCCGCCAAAAAAGTGTCGGACGACAAATTCACTTCGTCCTCGGGTGGTATGTTTACCAACCAAGAAACCAACAGCAGTCGTATGGTAATCGAAGATTTGGATCCCAGTGTGTTTTTTGTAATAGACACTATGGAAGTAAATCAAATATCATCGCCTATGTCTTTTCGCACGCAAGAAGGGAAAGATGCCGCGCGCATTATTTGGTTCAAATCTAAAACAGACGCTCATAAAGCCAATTTGGGGCAAGACTATCAAAAAATATTTTCAGCCACCCAAGAAGAGAAAAAAACTAAAGCGATAAACGATTGGTTTGCTCAAGCTCGCAAGGATGTATTCATTGAAATAAAGCCAGAGTATGCTTCATGCAAAGTACTGGAAGAAGATTAATTTTAAGAATGAACAACGAAGTAGAAATAGCCGACGCACTGTACGAATCTTTTCATCGTTTGAAAAAAGAAGTACACAAAGTTATTGTGGGTCAAGACGAAGTGGTCAATCTAGTGCTTATGTCCATTTTTTGCAAAGGACATTCCCTTTT
>JBIKRJ010000006.1:0-28755 GCA_044349205.1 Cytophagales bacterium
AGCTGGCTCGATATGTTCCATTATTCCAATGACATAAACATCCTCTCCATCACAAATGGCATCAGCCTCTGCTTCGATAGCTCCATCCAAGAAATGGTCTAACAATACTCTGTTACCAGGAATCTCTCGAAGAATATTCACCACATGGGTTTCAAGTTCTTGTTCGTTGATAACAATTTTCATCCCTTGTCCACCTAATACATAAGACGGTCTGACCAAAAGAGGATAGCCAAGTTCTCGCGAAAGTTCTACTGCCTGCTCGGCATCTTCAATCACACCAAATTTGGGATAAGGAATCTTATTTTCCTGTAGAAGCGTAGAAAAACTTCCCCTATCCTCGGCTAAATCCAATGCTTGAAATGTTGTGCCAATAATTTTGATTCCATAGCGGTCTAACTTCTCGGCCAATTTCAAAGCTGTTTGTCCGCCAAGCTGTACAATAACTCCAACTGGATTCTCGTGCTGAATGATTTCGTAAATGTGCTCCCAAAAAACTGGCTCAAAATAAAGTTTGTCAGCTACATTAAAGTCGGTAGAAACAGTTTCGGGGTTACAATTAATCATAATTGTTTCGTAACCACACTCTTTGGCTGCCAAAACCCCATGCACACAAGAATAGTCAAATTCAATTCCTTGTCCTATGCGGTTCGGACCAGAACCTAGTATTACTACCTTCTTTTTCTCGGACACTTTTGATTCATTGAATACTACCTCTCCTCTCAGTGGCAGCCTTTCAAAAGTAGAGTAGTAGTATGGAGTCTTCGCTTCAAATTCGGCTGCGCAAGTATCTACCAGCTTGTACACCCGCTTGAAACCCAATTCAACTCGTTTTGTGTACACTTCACTTTCTAAGCAACGTAGTAAGTGTGCAATCTGCCTGTCGGCATAACCTTTTTGTTTTGCCTCGAACAACAAATCAGATGGAAGATTTTTAAGCGTATATTTTTCTACTTCTTTTTCAAAAATGATAAGCTCTTCTATTTGATGTAAAAACCAAGGATCTATTTTAGTCAGAGCCTGAATGGTTTTGGGAGGAATACCTAGCTTGAAGGCATCGTAAATATGAAAAACTCTGTTCCAGCTTGGATTTTTAAGACTGTCAAGTAACTGTTCTTGGTTTGTGAGCTCCTTTCCATCGGCACCCAAGCCATTTCGTTTTATTTCTAATGACTGACATGCTTTTTGAAGCGCTTCTTGGAAAGTTCTACCTATACCCATTGCCTCACCCACCGATTTCATTTGTAGCCCCAAAGAACGATCTGCACCTTTGAACTTATCGAAATTCCAACGAGGAATTTTTACAATGACATAATCGAGTGCTGGTTCGAAAAAAGCACTGGTAGATTTTGTGATTTGATTATTTAATTCATCGAGATTATATCCAATCGCCAGTTTAGCTGCAATTTTAGCTATTGGGTAACCAGTTGCCTTCGATGCCAAAGCAGATGAACGGGATACCCTTGGATTAATTTCAATTGCAATAACTTCTTCGGTTTGTGGATGCAGTGAAAATTGGACGTTGCACCCACCAGCAAACTGTCCTATTCCATTCATCATTTTTTTGGACAAATCTCTCAGATGCTGGTATGCTACATCTGAAAGCGTCATGGCAGGAGCCACAGTGATGGAATCACCAGTATGAACTCCCATAGGATCGAAATTTTCGATTGTACAAATAATGACGATATCACCTTTATTGTCGCGTAAAAGTTCTAACTCGTATTCTTTCCATCCCATTATACTTTGCTCTACCAATACTTCGTGTATGGGGGAAGCATGCAAGCCCCTAGTTAATGCGTCATCAAATTTGGATGGGTCATTGACGAATCCACCGCCCGTTCCTCCTAAAGTAAATGAAGGACGAATAACAAGCGGGAAACCAATCTCCTGGGCTATATTTTTTCCTTCCAAAAAAGAACGGGCAGTTCGGCCTTTGCAAACACCAACACCCAATTCCAACATTTTCAGTCGAAATTTTTCGCGGTCTTCGGTGGTTTCAATAGCATGAAAATCGACACCAATTACGCGAACACCATATTTTTCCCATACACCAGCTTTTTGGCAGTCAATCGCAAGATTTAGAGCCGTTTGACCTCCCATGGTGGGCAAAACAGCATCAATCTTGTGTTTCTCCAAGATCTCGATAATGTATTTTTTTTCGAGTGGCTTCAGGTAAATATTATCTGCCGTGACAGAATCTGTCATGATAGTGGCAGGATTAGAATTGATTAGCGTTACCTCAATCCCTTCTTCTCTTAGGGAGCGAGCGGCTTGGGAACCGGAATAATCAAATTCACAGGCTTGGCCTATTATTATAGGGCCACTTCCGATAATTAAAACTGACTTGATTGAAGAATCTCTGGGCATTTAGGAAGGTTTGATAAAATCGCACAAAGGTAGAATATCCGTGCTATTTTAAAAACCCAATTACACTTTAAACCCTTTTCTTTTTTTTGGGGAGCAAAAAAGATAAAAATTTATTTTTCTTCTTGGCGATTTCCGAGTCTTCAGAGTAATAGCCATAGCCATAGCCGTAGCCGTAGCCGTAGCCGTAGCCATAACTATAGCCATAATTATAACTATCTTGACCCGTGACATCGTTCATAAGAATGGACATATTTTTTATTTTACCACTATTATACAAATCGGCCACGTATTTCACCGAGTCTTTAGATGAGTAATTGTTTCTAATTACATAAATATTACTATCTGTAAAACGCATTAATATGCTTGCATCCGTAACAAGTCCAATGGGTGGTGAGTCAATAATGATGAAATCAAACTGTTCTTTGAGGTAGGTTATCAATTCTTCCATTTTGGGACTCAAAATTAACTCGGATGGATTCGGGGGGATTGGCCCAGAAGTAATAATGGAAAGATTTTCAATTTCGGTGCTTTGAATGATGTCAGCATACGTACACCTTCCTACCAAATAATTGCTTAAACCAAAATCATTTTTCAATCCAAACTCGTTGAAAAGTTTAGGTTTGCGCATATCAGCACCAATCAGTACCGTTTTTTTACCTGAAATTGCTACAACCGAAGAAATGTTTATTGAAGAAAATGTCTTGCCTTCTCCGCTTATGGAAGAAGTAACTAGTAAAGTTTTTTTATCGGGACTGTTCAAGAAAAACTGCAAGTTGGATCGTATAGATCGAAAAGACTCTGAAATGGCAGATTTAGGTTTTTTGGTCACAACTAAAATCTCATTGGAATTATTATGACCAACAACTCCCAGAAAAGGTATTCTGACCAAGCTAATAACATCGTCTCTATGACGCACCTTGTCATTCATCAATTCTTTGGTCACAATGATAAGGGTTGGTATAAGTAAGCCAAGAATAATAGCATACATTCTGATGCTATCGTGATTTGGTCTGATAGCTCCTGTCACAGATGCCAGATCTACTACCCTAATGTCTGGAGCATTTGCTGCCTTATTGATTGAAGCTTCAACCCTTTTCTGCAAAAGGAAATTGAATATAGACATATTGACATCGTACATACGTTTGATACCGGAGTTTTCTCTTTCTGAATCGGATATCTTTAATGACTTGAACTTTTCGCTATTGATTTTATGATTCAAGTCTTCAACAAAAATCTTATTGTTGGTTTCAATATTCTTGATAAGTTCAACGATGTTTTTTTTGAGTTCCTGAATTCTAAGTTCATTGTCTTTGTAAAAAGGGCTATTGGGATTGGTTAATTTAAAATCAATATTCTTCTTGGATTGAAGCCCTACTATCTGATTAATAAAATTTGACAATAAAGGATCAGACATGCCTACTGAAGCTGGAACAATCAAATCAGTATAATCACTCCTTTCGGAGAGGTAATTCTTCAAATAGTTAAAATATTTTTGGTCAGTTTTGTATTTATCTAGTTGTGCCTCATATTCTTTGATCTTACCATATACTGCCGACCCTTCCTCTCTAATGTCAAAAACATTCAATTCCCTACTCTTTTCTTTAATATTGGATTCAATCTTATCAAGTGTGTCATTTATCATACCCAATTGAAAGTTGATAAATTCAATTGTTTTGTTGTCAGAAAAATTCTTTTCTTCGTTACTTTCTTTGATGTAAACTGATGATAATTTGTTAAGGAAGGCAATTTCTTTGGGTGGATGCGTACTTGAAATTGTCATTACCAAAATGGAACTTTCTTTGTCCATTGGAGCTACTTGCAACGATATCCTGTAATTATTTACTATATCTGACAAATTGTTAATCTTAAAAAGATAAGACTCGTTTGGTCTTAAGGTTGACTCTAGATTTGATCTAAAAACCTGAAAAGAAAAAGAATTAAAATGAACCACCTCTCCGAACTTGTATCTTTTTTGAGAAAATTGGAAATTTTTGTCGTCTTTTATTTTTAACGAAAATTCATTGTTGTTTACTACTGTTAACTGAAAAATAGTATTGTATGGAATTGACATACTTGCTGTGTCGTATAATATTTTTAAAGGGGAAATGGGGTAAAGTTCAGTATTTCGTATATTTCCGACCAAAAAATAGGACACCCTCATGTCCAAATGTTCCACTACCTCACGGATAGTTGATACCGATTTCACGATGTTGATTTCGTTATTTAGATTTTTTTGTTGGAGCTTGGTCGAAAAATAACCTGATTGTAATATTGGATGGGAAGTCATGGTGCTTCCCTTGACCAACACAGAAGATCTTATATTGTACACATTTACTGCATACCGTTTGTAAATTAAAGTTGCAGAATAAAAAGCGGAGAAAAAAATCACGTATAAATACCAACTGCTCAGAACTAATTTAATCCACTTTTTAAAGTCAATCGAAGATTCTTCTACATTGTTGGCCTCCATAACTATTTGAATGTGTTTCTAAGATTGAATAAAATAAAAAATACTGATGCAGTCACTGTTAAATATCCAATAATGATTCTGTAATTTTTTGCATTCTTGGCCAACAATGGTTCGAATACTATCACATCTTCTGGCATTAAATAAAATTCTGGTTTACCCATCAAACCCATATCCGAAATGTCGAGATAATAAATGTGTATGTTTTTACCCCCTTCAATCTTTCTTATCACCTTGACCTTTTTTAGGTTAGTAAATTCAGGAGGTGTTCCAATTTGGGCAACTGCTTGTAAAATAGAAAGTTTCCCATCGGGAGAATTTAACTTACCTACCAACTCCCCAACAACAAATACATTGAAGTTCAAAAGCTTTACATTGACAATTACGTTGTTAAGATAGTCAGAGGCAATTATTTTGATGTTTTTGCGACATTCGTCTAAAGTCTGATCCGAAACCTTTATCAAACCTAAAATTGGGACATCAACATACCCAGAGTCGTTGACAAGGTATCCGGATACCCCAACTTCACCACCTGCTTGCGCAGCCTTGTCTATAGAATATTGGCTTGGGGTAAGGGTAGAAATGTCGATTCCTAAAACATCTCCTTTTCGTATTTTGTATTCAAAAGGTGCTACAGATACAATTGTGTCCAATGACTGTATTTGCCTCAATGTTTTTTTGTTTTTATCTCTAAAGATTATTTGTTTTTTAATAGGCACACAATTAGTAATGCCAAACAAAACTATCACAACCAAAAACAAACTAACACTATATTTTCTAAAACAACGGCTCATTTTTTTCTGACTTGCTTAATAAATTCACTTTCGATACCCCAGTCACGAGCCAATTTTATCATCGACATGGCTTCCATTTCAGTAATAAACCCTTTTTGATTTGTTGCCGACCAAACATCATATAAATAAGTCACTTTTTGCAAAGATTCTAAATGGGCTAAAGCATTTTTTAAATATGCTCTAGTGCGTTCATAGGCCGTATAGGTATCTTCTTGCACAAAATTCATAGCCCAATTCAACTCTTCATGTGCATCTAATGTATCGGCTTTTTGAGCTAAAACTCTTTTCTCCTCGTCTGTAAAATCGTGGTGGAGAAAGATTATTGCTTTTAAAAGAAGTAACGCTTTTTTCTCGGAGGAGTTCATTTTAAAGTTTGGCAAATATAATGCAGAAAGGAAGAATTAACGAATCAGAAAAATAGCGTAGCATTTGTGTTGAACAGATTTTAAAAGACCGCTACTCATATGCATTGATTATTTTGGCTACCATAGGGTGACGACATACATCATTTCCATTCATAACTACCACCCCTATTCCTTGTAGCTTCTCAAGCCTTTGAATGGCATCAGTCAGTCCCGAAAGATGCTTTTTAGGCAAATCTATTTGGGTAATATCGCCGGTTACTATGGCTTTTGATCCCAAGCCCAATCGTGTCAAAAACATCTTGAGCTGTACACTTGTCGCATTTTGAGCCTCGTCTAAAATGATAAATGCATTATTTAGTGTACGACCTCGCATGTAGGCTAAAGGAGCAATTTCTATGATGTTATTCTCTTGGTAAAATTTTAACTTTTCTGGTGCTACCATGTCTTCAAAAGCATCGAAAACAGGCCTCAGATAGGGAGCAATTTTTTCATTTAAGTCTCCTGGCAAAAATCCCAAATTCTCCCCCGCTTCTACGGCTGGTCGGGTTATGATTATCTTCTTTATTTCTTTGTTTTTCAATGCTTGTAATGCCAAAGCTACTGCCATGTAGGTTTTGCCTGTTCCAGCTGGGCCAATGGCAAACACTACATCATTTTTCAATACAACATCGGCAAATCGTTGTTGATTTTTTGTTTTGGGTTTTATAGTACTTCCTTTTGCAGAATGTAAAATAACCTCGTTGGTAGCTTTTGGTTCCATCACTGCTATCTGGCCATTCAAATAATCCTGAACTTGCTCTGGCTTCAAATGACCGTATTTGTTGAAATGCCCAACCAATGAGGAAAACACCTCACTTATTTTTCCTATCTCGTTCGATTTGCCTTTTATTCTAATTTCATTGCCTCTTGAAATAATTTTCGAATCGGGAAAGGCCGAAACTATTTCCTCAAAGTTGGAATTGTTGGCTCCTAAAAAATCAACAAGAGAGATATTCTCCAAATAAATTGTGGACTCGTGCAAATGCAAGTTGTTGTTTATGTGCTAATCTGTTTTCTTTGTGCTAAGGTATATTTTTTTCCTCAAATGGCAATCATCACATTTTTGTCTGACTTTGGTTGGCACGACCATTATGTGGCGGCAGTAAAAGCCAAAATATTGAATGTTAGCCCCAACCTAAACATTGTCGACATCACACACAATATCGAGCTGTGCAACATATCGCATGCTGCCTACGTTTTGGGTGCTATTTTCCGTGATTTTCCTCAAGGCACCGTTCACTTAGTGGCCGTAAATTCCAAATCGGATGAGGAAAAATACATTGCACTAAAACTCGAGGAACATTATTTTGTTGGGCCCGACAATGGCATGTACTCACTTCTTTCCGACCGCAACCCCTCTGTGATTGTGGAACTACAAAAAGACCCCTCAATTGCCCTCAATTTTCCCGAAAAAAACATTATGGCCAATGCGGCAGTCGCGTTGGCTAGTGGCAGAGCTTTGTACGACATTGGCAAACAGTTGACAAGCATTAATCAACTTAAAGAGAGAGATTACAAAACTTCAACAAACGAAATAATAGGCAAAGTTATTCACATAGACCATTATGGAAATCTTATCACAAACATCAAATTGGATGTTTTCAACAAGATTGGAAATGCACGCCAAGCCAACATCAAAATAGGCTCATACAATATAACAGGCATCACCGAAGGGTATATGAGGAAAGACAAAGGAGACTGTTTATGTATATTCAATAGTTCGGGGTTGCTCGAAATTCTTATGATACTATGCAATGCAAGTAAATTGTTAAATATTCGAATCGACAGTCTCATAACTGTAAAATTCACTCCTGTCATAGAAGACTAATTTCCAACCGATCTACCCCAAAAGCCGATGAGCGAAAATATTCAAAACGATTCCAAGACGATTCGGCTTCCGCTATGGCTTGCCACTATGTTGGCATTGGGACTTTTTTTAGGAATTTACATTGGGAAAAAACTGGGCAATACCTCTTCTTTTGGCAACAAAGACTTAGTGAATGAAGCCCTGCGCCATATAAGCAACGAATATGTTGACTCGGTCGACATAAAGCAACTGCAGCAGGAAGGGATACAAGCCATGCTCGAAAAACTTGACCCACATTCCACCTACATTGCCGCCAAAGACTTGCAAATCGCTCAAGCTTCTTTGGAAGGCGATTTTGAAGGAATTGGCATCGAATTCCAAATTTACAACGACACGGTCAATGTGATAACGCCCATAAGTGGTGGCCCCTCCGAAACCGTGGGCTTGCAGGCTGGTGATAAAATTATTGAGGTGGATGGGAGTATGTTTGCCGGAACCAAAATCACGGTAAACGATGTATTCAAAAAACTGCGTGGCAAAAAAGGAACTAGCGTTAAACTGAGTATCAAACGCAAAGGCATAAGCGGCCTGCTCTCATTCACCATCATTCGCGACAAGATTCCAACCTATTCGGTTGATGCTGCTTATATCTATGCGCCCCAAACAGGCTACATAAAAGTGAGCCGGTTCGGCGAAAATACCTATCAAGAATTCAAACAAGCGCTCGATAAATTGATAAGCCAAGGCATGAAAAAGCTTGTACTCGATTTGCGCGACAATCCGGGCGGTTATTTGGAACATGCAGCCGATATTGCAGATGAATTTCTTGACAACAACAAACTCATTGTATTTACAAAAGGAAGAAAGCCAGAATACAGCAACGAACTAAAAGCCGAACGACTTGGTGCTTTTGAAAAAGGTAAACTCATTGTGTTGGTGGACGAAGGAAGTGCATCGGCCTCTGAAATTGTAGCGGGAGCATTACAAGATCACGACAGGGCAACCATCATCGGTCGAAGGACTTTTGGAAAAGGATTGGTACAAATGCCCATAGAACTTTCAGACGGTTCGGAGCTAAGACTCACCATTTCAAGATATTACACGCCCAGTGGCCGTTGCATTCAAAAACCATATCATGGAAACAAGGAAGATTACGAACTAGAATATTTAGACCGTTTCAAAAATGGAGAAATGTACAGCAAAGACAGCATTCATTTTTCCGATTCACTCAAATACAAAACCGATTTAGGGCGAACTGTATACGGTGGTGGCGGCATCATGCCCGATGTATTTGTCCCCCAAGACACCACTGCCTTTAGCAGTTACCTTTCACAACTGATGAACAAAGGGCTGCTGCGCGAATTGGCTTCTGAGATTTACAATTCAAACAATAAAATAATTTCATCTATTACTATGCAACAGTTTGCAAAAGACTATAAAATCACGGACACAGAACTTCAAAAAATGACGATGCAAGCCGAAAAATTGGGAATAAAATTCAACCCAAAAGGTTTTGGTCGTTCAAAAGAATATATTCGCAATTATATCAAAGCCTTAGTGGCAAAATACAAATGGAATAATGAAGGATTTTACTTCGTTTTCAACCAAAATGATAATGTGTTTTTGGAGGCACAAAAAAGCTTAAAATAGCTTTTAGCTTTCACTATTCTTAATGTGCCGTCAGCTTAGAATGCCCATACACCCTGTTCAAGGTTATCTCTCCTACCGGCTTGATAATGAGCGGGACTTGCTCAACGGTTATCATGCTCGAATCTAGTCCAAACCATTTCTCTTCAGAATTGGCATAATCTTTCAAGAAGAAATAAGCATCCATCACGATTTGTTCCATTACAGGCAAGTCGTTTTCGTAGCTCAAGAATTTTTCGATGACTACAAAACGAAAATCGCCTGCTACATTTTTGCGATTCAAGGAATCGTAACGGCTTGTAATATCCACTTCCTTGCTTGCGACCAATTCTTGCACCACTTTGCGGAAAAACAAATTGATGCGGTTTTCTACCCTAAAACCAAGCCTGAATGTGATTTTAATTACATCCTGAGGCACCAGAATATCAACCTTGTAATCCATCGTGTAGGGTTCGTCGGTCACATCTACGTGCACAAACCAATAAATGTCGGCGCGCTTGGGTTGTTTTTGCAAAATAGAATAAATGATTTTAGTTTCAATCTCGTCTACCCTATTTGCACTGGTCATAAATGTGAGGTTGGTGGCATATTTGGGTATAGAATTGTCGACACTTAATTCTTTCAAAATCTCGTAGTAATCGCTCAATTTTACATATTCGGTTAGTCTGTTTTTGATAGATGTGGCCCTGTACCAAATCCACATTACTAAAAATATGAGTAAACTAATGACTACAGAAACCCAACCGCCGTGGGTAAATTTAAAAAGGTTCACAAAAAATATACTGAATTCAAATGCGAGGTAAACCACCAATACCGTCCAGCAAATAATGACCGGATATTTGCGAAGCTTTAAGAAATGAAACAACATAAACGTGGTCATCATCATGGTGAGCGTCACCGAAAGACCGTATGCCGCTTCCATTTTGGTCGATTCTTGGAAATACAAGACGACTCCAATACAGGCAAACATCAGAGCCCAATTCACACTGGGCACATACAACTGTCCTTTGTGTATGCTTGGGAAAACCAATTTCACTCTTGGCCACAAATTCAAACGCACAGCTTCGCTAATGAGTGTAAAGGAACCAGAGATCAATGCTTGGCTAGCGATTACGGCAGCCGAAGTGGCTATTACGATACCAGTAAGCAAAAACCAGTCGGGCATTAGAGCAAAGAATGTCTTTTTCTGCAAATAACTTCCCTGAAACTCGAGTAAATAGGCGCCTTGACCCATGTAGTTGAGCAACAGGCAGGTCAACACGAAAATCCAACTTATCCGGATGTTGCGCCTGCCACAGTGCCCCAGATCGGAATAGAGCGCCTCAGCCCCTGTGGTACACAAAAATACTGCTCCCAAAATCCAAAAACCTCCTGGATATTGAACCAAGAAATTGTAAGCATAATACGGATTCATAGACTTCAAGACCTCTGGATGCTTCATTATTTCAAAGGAACCAAGTATTGCCAACATGCTAAACCAAACAAACATGATGGGGCCCAACATTTTTCCGACTATGTTAGTACCGAATCTTTGCACCAAAAACATAAGTACTAGAATGATTATGACAATAGGCACAGTAAGAATATCTGGATTGTATATCCTTAAACCTTCTACCGCTGAAGAAATGGAAAGTGAAGGCGTGATAATACCTTCGGCCAAAATCGCTGCGCCACCTATCATGGCCGGAAATACTAAAAACTTGTACTTTCTCCTGACTAACGAATAGAGAGAAAAAATACCCCCTTCCCCATTGTTGTCGGCACTCAAAACCAAAAGAACATATTTGACTGTGGTTTGTAACAATAAGACCCAAAATACACAAGAAAGCCCACCCAAAACCAAGCTTTCATTTATGAGCGATTTGCCTATTATCGCATCCATGACATAAAGGGGCGATGTACCAATATCGCCATATATTATGCCCAAAGTGACGAGCAAACCTGCTGCCGTTATTTTATTGAAACGAGACTGACTATGTGTTGCGTTTTGTTGCATACTTTTTTATGATAGTACCAATTCTCCCTTTCTTGCCTTTACTAATTGCAGCGCCAAATATACGGCTTCCCTGAAAGAACTTTCGTTTGCCTTGTTTTTACCAGCAATGTCGTAGGCAGTCCCATGGTCGGGACTAGTGCGCACTTTTGGAAAACCTGCCGAAAAATTCACGCCCGAATCGAATGCCATGGCTTTGAAGGGAATCAAACCTTGGTCGTGGTACATGGCCAACACGGCATCAAACTTTTTGTAGGTGGCTTTGCCAAAAAAACCATCGGCAGGATATGGGCCATATATCAACTTGCCTTTGTTTCTAAGTTCTTCTATTACAGGTTTTATTATATTTTTTTCTTCCGTTCCCAGCAAACCATCTTCGCCAGCATGTGGATTCAATCCTAAAACGGCAATTTTGGGTTTGCCAAGTGCAAAATCTTTTTGCAATGTTTGTTCCAAAATACTGATTTTAGACTGAAGTAATTCTTTGGTAAGTACTTGGCTCACTTGGTTCAGCGAAATGTGGTCGGTGACAATGCCAAACTTCAATTGTCCACTCACAAATGTCATCAGGTAGTCTTTTACGCCAAAAGCATGCGCTAAGAAGTCGGTATGACCCATAAACTTAAATTCATCGCTTTGCATATTGTTTTTGTTGATGGGAGCAGTCACCAATGCTTCAATTTGTCCCGATTTAAGATGTTCGGTCGCACGTTTTAGGGAAATCAAGGCGCAACGACCTGCAACTTGAGTTTCTTTGCCCGGCTCTATCAAATTTTCTTCTTCCCAGCAATTGACTACATTCAACCTTTTCAAATGCCTTTCCGACAATTCTTTTATGGTTTGGTAATGAAATTCTTCCAAATTGAACAATTTCTTGTAGAAATTCAGCACTCGGCTGGAACCATACAAAACAGGTGTGCAGTATTTAAAAATGCGGTTGTCTGAAAAAGTTTTGATGATTATTTCGGGCCCTACGCCGTTGAAATCGCCAAGTGAAATTCCTATCAGGGGTTTTTCGGGGTTGTAACGTTCTTGTGGTTGGTTTTCCATTATTCTACCAGATTGCACTGGGGCTTTACTCCGCAAATATAGGGGAGTTTGGGCAAGGTGTTTATTTCCAATTTTTAATGAATTCGTATAGCAATCGTACGCCTACACCTGTACCTCCTTTTCCCCTGTAATTTTCTTTGGTGTGCAAAAAAGCAGTAGCGGCTATGTCCAAATGCAACCAAGGATAAGAAGTAAAGTATTCAAGAAATTTACCCGCCGAAATGGCGCCCGAATCGCTTCCTCCTACATTTTTCAAATCGGCTATGTCCGACTCCAAGTATTTGGCATATTCTTCCCATAGTGGAAATTCGACCAAACGCTCGCACACTTTCATGGAATCTTCCTGTATCGTGGCTTTTGTTTTAGCATTTGCTGTACCCATGTACACTATGCCTTTGTTGCCAATGGCGGCCACGGCACTGCCCGTAAGGGTGGCTATGTCTATCACAAGGCTTGGGTCATATTGCGCGGCAAAAGCCAAGGCATCGGCCAAAATAATACGGCCTTCGGCATCAGTATTCAAAATTTCAACGGTTTTGCCGTTGTACATGGTCACTACATCGCCTGGCGTAATGGCATTTCCATCGGGACGGTTTTCGGTTGCGGGTACAAGGCCTATGACGTGTATGGGAATCTTGTTGTCGGCCAACGCACAAATAGCCCCCACCACACTGGCGGCGCCTGCCATGTCACACTTCATGTAGTCCATGCTGTTTGTGGTAGGTTTTAAACTCAAACCACCGGTATCGAATACAACGCCCTTGCCTACCAATACGATGGGTTTCGAGTTTTTAGCTTTTGCAGGCTTGTGTTCCAAAATGGTGAAAGTGGGCGGGTTCAGGCTGCCTTTGTTGATAGCCAATAAACCTCCCATCTTAAATTCGGTAATTTTCTTTTTATCGAACACAGTAACCTGAAAGCCTTTTTCCTGCCCCAACTGTACTGTTCTGTTCGCCAATTCTTCGGCAGTAAGACTCACCAATGGCTCGTTGACCAAATCGCGCGCAATGCACACTGCTCGGCACACATTTCTAAGTTCTGTTACTTGTGTGTCTGATATAGCTTCGGAATACAATTCCAAAACATCAAGATGATGCGCTTTTTTTTCCGACTTGTATTTTTGAAAGTTGTATCGCGAAAGGTTGAGGCCTTCTAAAAAAGCCAAAGTAAGCGAGGCATCTTGTTTCAGGTCGTATATTCTGGTAAAAGTGGCATTTTCCTTGACCAACATATCGTGCAGCTCAGCCCCCAATTGGCGCATTTTTTCCAAATTGATATTGGCATCTGCATTATCGGGAATTTTCACCGCTGCCGTTAGCACTGGCCAACCTTTCAGCAAGGCTATGTTTTCTTTTTCAAATTTTTTGGAAATATAGTCTGCCTCGTCGGGACTGTAATATTGTACATACGTTTTGGAATCGGGCAAGAGTGATATCCCTTCTTTAAGCGACTGTTCTGGGAAACCATGTATGAGGCGTATTTGCACTGGCTATTTTTTTGCGGATGTAAATTTAGGATTCGTTGTGAAGGGTACAAACTTAAAACACTTCAAGGTCTAAAGATAGTAGTTCCTAGTTGTCGAAAGAAAGTATTTATGATAGCTAAAAATCTACTCTTCTTTCATGATGTAGCCCATTCCTATTAGGGTGTGAATGAGTTTTTTGTCGAAGGTTTTGTCCACTTTTTTGCGCAAAAAATTGACATATACATCTATTACATTCGTGCCGGTATCGAAATGAATGCCCCACACTTTTTCGGCTATTTCGGCGCGTGAAATGGCCTTGCCCTGATGCTTGATAAAATATTCAAGCAAAGCAAACTCCTTGGCGGTCAATTCTATTTTTTTATCGGCTCTGGTTACAGTATGGCTGTCAAGGTGCATTTCAAGGTCGGCTATTTTCAAGACTGGCAAAGTGTTTTGCATGTCCATACTGTTGCGTTTCACCAATGCTTTTACACGTGCCAAAAGCTCCCTAAACTCGAATGGCTTGGTCAAATAATCGTCGGCACCAGAATCAAAACCGGTTACTTTATCGTCGGTTTTACCCAAAGCTGTCAGCATCAAAATAGGGCAGTTGATACGGTTGGCGCGCAGTTGCTTGGCCAATTCCAGACCGCTCAGTTTGGGAATAATGATATCGAGAATGATAAGGTCGTAGTGGTTCGAAAAAGCAAGGTGTTTGGCTAATACCCCATCGTGCGCCATATCTACCTTGAAAGCATTTTCCTCTAACCCCTTCTTAATGAATTCGGCCACTTTCTGTTCGTCCTCTACTAGCAAAATGTACATTACCTGATAAAGTTTAGATGCCTATCTGTAAAAATCATTCATTTATCTTTAGGCCCAATTAGAAAAGTATTAAAATATGACAAAGCTCTTTTCAAATCTAACCATTCTTGTCCTTTTTTCACTTTCAATAATGCATTGCTCGCAAAACGAAACACCCATGAAAGAAACCTCCGATTCGGCCAAAGCCAATGCTTTTTTTGAAAAAGTGTATGACGAATACCTGCAACGCCACCCTATTCAACAATCTATTTTGGGCATTCGCGACCGCTATGCCGACTGGGACGACATTTCCGATTCGGCTGAATTGGCTGAAATCGAAATCGCCAAGCAAAACTTGGCCAAAATCAAAACACTTGTTTCGTACGAAAAACTTGACCCTGCCACCCGTGTTAGCTACAAAATGTTTGTACACGAGGCAGAACAAAAAATAGCTGGTGCAGCATATCGCTACCACAACTACCCTGTAAACCAACTTTTTGGCTGGCATTCCGAAATTCCCTCTTTTCTCATTAACATTCACACCGTTTCATCCAAAAAAGACGCAGAAGCCTATATTTCGCGCATCGAAAAAGTACCCATATTGTTCGACCAACTGATAGAATCGTTGAAAACACGCGAAGCCAAAGGCATTCTTCCACCCAAATTTGTCTTTGCCCAAGTGCTGGAAGACTGCCGTGGCATTATGAAAGGGCAGCCTTTCGACCAAAGCAAGGAAAAAAACTCGCTGTGGCAAGACTTCTCTGCCAAAGTGCAAAAACTAAAACTTACGCCAACTGAAGAAAAAAAATTGCTGAACAAAGCAGAAAAAGCATTGCAATTACACCTAAAGCCTGCTTACGAAAAACTGACCCTTTTCATTGCCGATCAAGAAAAAAGAGCCACTGCAGACGATGGCTGTTGGAAATGGCCCCAAGGCAATGCATACTATCAATTTGCTTTGCAAAACACCACCACGACAAGCCTAACACCTGAAGAAATATTCGATATTGGACAAAAAGAAGTGGCACGCATACAGGGCGAAATGAAGGAAATTATGAAAAAAGTAGGGTTCAACGGCGACCTAAAAGCTTTTTTTAAACACTTGCAAGAATCGCCCGAATTCTATTACCCCAACGATTCGGTAGGCAAAAAAGCATATCTAATTGATGCAGAGCGTGTCATCAACGACATGAAGGCAAAACTCGACAGCTTGTTCCTTACTAAACCCAAGGCCGATTTGATTGTAAAACAGGTCGAACCTTTTCGCGAAAAATCTACAGCAGGGGCTTTTTACCAAGAGCCTGCTCCCGATGGTTCACGCCCTGGCATTTACTATGCCAATACCTACGACATGAAAACCTTGCCCAAATACGAAATGGAAGCCTTGGCTTATCACGAAGCCATTCCCGGCCACCACATGCAACTAGCCATTGCACAAGAAATGAAAAACCTGCCACGTTTTCGCAAATACGGCTTCTACACAGCCTACATCGAGGGTTGGGCTTTGTACAGCGAACTAGTTCCAAAAGAGATGGGGCTGTACCAAAACCCCTACAGCGATTTTGGTCGCCTTTCGATGGAACTGCTACGTGCTGCCCGATTGGTGGTAGATGTGGGCATTCACAGTAAAAAATGGACTCGCGAACAGGCCATCCGCTATTTTACCGAAAACACTCCCAACAGTGAATACGATTGCCGTAAGGAAATTGAACGCTATATCGTGTGGCCTTCGCAAGCCACCGCCTACAAAATTGGCATGTTGAAAATCTTGGAGCTCAGGAAAAACGCAAAAAAACAACTGGACAACAAGTTCGACATACGCGAATTTCACGAGGTGGTGCTCACCAATGGTGCCGTTCCGCTGAATATCTTGGAGGTGCTGGTTGATGAATGGATCAATCAAAAACAAAACAAGTAAGGTGAAAAAAAGTATAGCCATTACCCAATGACACTTTTCAGTCTAACTTTTTGTTTTCTGCCAAAGTCATTAATTTTCCGTATTGAATTTTCCTTTTGAACAGTTGAAGGTTCTAAAACTACTCTCTCGCTTTTTTTTGTGGCTCACACTCGCCATGATATTACTTGCAGGTATGGCCACTTACGCCGTCTATCAGTTCAAAGACCGCATCATTCAGCAAGTGGTTACCGAACTAAACAAGGAACTGAACACCAAAGTAACGGTACAAAAAATAGACATCGCTTTTTGGGAAACTTTCCCGAAAGTATCGCTGCATTTTCATCAAATACACATGCTGGGTGCTTTTGGCGAGCAAGCAGCCCCCTTGTTGGTGGCCGAAAAGCTGCTGCTCAGTTTCAACATTCAAGACCTGTACATGGGTCGCTACCAAATAGCAGAAAGTAGCCTCGAAAATGCCGACCTGCACTTTGTCATTCGGCAAGACGGCCAAAACAACTTCACCGTATGGAAAAGCAAAAAAGGCGACTCTTCGGCTGTGTCGTTCGAAATGGACAAAATGCGTTTCAAAAATGTGAAAACGGTTTTCGAAAACCAATTCAACCAGCAAACCTATGATGTTTTTTGCAACAAAGGTGAGGCGCGTTTCACTTCCCAAAAGGGTTCTTGGGATGCAAAAATCGAAGGCGATTTTTTTGTGCACAAAATCAGCATCGACCTGCACGACTACCTGGCTTCCAAGCAACTACACCTCAATTCTTCGCTTGCCTACGACCACCATACCGGCTACTACTACATCAAGCCTTCAGACATCCTCATAGGCGAGTCGCTTTTCAACCTTGAAGGAATTTTTGGGGTAAAGACGGGGCAGGACATCAACCTTTCCATTCGTGGCAAAAAAACCAATATCCAAACCATTTTGACGCTGCTTCCCAGCGACCTAAACCGCCAACTGAGCGTGTACAAAAGCGAGGGCGACCTATACTTCAACGGCAGCATCAAAGGCAAAATAGACTCGCGCTATGCCCCCGAAGCCCGCTTCGAATTTGGCTGCACCCAAGCCAGTTTTTGGCACCCCGATTTCAACAAAAAGGTGGAAAGACTCTCTTTCAAAGGCCTTTATAGCAATGGTAAAAAATCGAATGGCGAACTGTCGAGCTTGCGGCTGGAAAATGTGCAGGGTTGGATAGACAGCAAGGCCTTTGCCTCAGATCTGGAAGTACGCGATTTCGAAAACCCATACGTCAAATTCAATTTCAACGGCACTTTCGACATGGCCAGTCTGAAACAGATTGCCAACGCCGAGGTGTTCGAATCGCTGGAAGGGGAACTAAAAGCCGACATGTTTTTTGAAGGCTACCAAAAAGACCTGCAACAAACCAGTACACTGCACAAGGTCAAATCTTTTGGCAACCTGGCCCTAACGCAATGCCACTTTGTGCTGAAAGACACCAAATTCAAAGTAGAAGACCTGAACACGCAGTTTTCGTTCGACCACAATGCCATACACCTGCACGAACTTACCGCCAAAGCGCAAGGCCAAGAAATAGTGCTGAAAGGCTACTTGTACCACTACCTGATGTACCTGGCCGGCACGCGCAAAGACCTAGAAGGCGAACTGCAACTGCAAGCCAACCGCCTCGATTTGGAAAAATGGCTGCTATTACCCGAAAAAAGCCAGAACAACGGCAAAAGCCTGTTTTCGAATGAATCGAAGTTTGTATTTCAGTGCGATGTACAACAGGCAACCTACAAAAAATTTGAATGTGCGCAGGTGAAAGGCAAAATAGTGTGGCACAACCAAGCCCTTGTGGCCGAGGGCATTGGCCTAAAAGCCGCAGGCGGTAGCTTTGCTTTCAACGGAAACTTGGACATGGCACCCAAAGAAGGCCAAATATTGAGCGGAAAAGCCAAGTGCACCGACGTGAAGGTGGACAGCCTTATGCTCCTTTTCGACGATTTTGGTCAAAACTTCATTACCCACCAACACTTGAAAGGAATTTTATACACCGAAGCCGATTTATACATCCCCCTTAGCCACGATTATAAAATTAACAGCAAAGCCCTGAAAGCCAAGCTACTAGTAAACATCAAAAACGGCGAACTACAGAATTTCGAACCTATGCAAACGCTTTCGCGCTACATTGACGCCAAAGAACTGGCCTACCTACGCTTTCAAGAACTAAAAAATACGCTGCGCATCGAAAACGAAACCATTTTCTTGCCCGAAATGGCCATAAAATCGAATGTGAACACGGTCTCGATCTTGGGCACGCAAGCTTTTTCGGGCTATATGGACTACAAACTGAAAGTGTCGCTGAAAAACTACAAAAAGAAAGACCCCGACGCCGTGTTTGGCGCTATCAAAGAAGAGGGAACCAACACTACCCTGTTTCTGAACATGAAAGGCAAGCCCGGCAACATTCAGGTTTCCTACGACACCCAGGCCGTAAAAGACAAGTTAAAAGACAGCTGGAAAAAGGAAAAAGAAGAGTTTAAAAACCTGTTTAAAAGCAAGGAACCAGCCGAAAAAAGCAAAGCCATAGAAGTGAAGGACGACGAGTACATCGAAATTGATTGACAATTCTCCTTTTGCACTCAGACGAAAAAAGGCTAATTTGCGCCCCCATTTACACAGGCAACGTAGTTCAATGGATAGAATAGGAGTTTCCTAAACTCTAGATGCAGGTTCGATTCCTGCCGTAGCCACTTTAATCTTTAATAAATAACTGATTAACAAGCACTTACAAAACAACCTACACCTTATTTAGAAACATTTTTTTGAATGCCTTTTGAACCTATAATCTCAAAACAAAACATTACTTGTTTTTTACACATTTTACTCAGGCAAATACTTAATGTATCTGAAGTTTATTGTTACTAGTTGATAAGGCAGAGTGTTTTCCACTCAAATATTTTAAGATTTACAATTCATTGACTAGTTAATGAAATATAAAATTACTTTCAATTCACTTTAACCTTCGATTATTTTCACTTACTGCTCAAAATCGAATGAAAACAAATCCAGCGCATTGTTCAATAGTGTAAAGCTTTTTCGGTGAAAAGAAGAAATACCGTGCTGTCGAATACCCTCACGATGCCGAGGCGTAGGGTATCCCTTATTACTGTTCCAATCGTAATGTGGAAATTCGAGGTGTAATTTTTCCATGTACTCGTCGCGATGGGTTTTGGCTAAAATACTGGCCGCCGCTATGCTCAAATACTTTTGGTCGCCCTTGATGATGCAGGAGAAAGGAATCTTGTTGTAAGACTGTGGTCGAAACCTATTACCATCAACGATTAGGTGCTCAGGTTGGATTGTGAGTTTCTGAACAGCCCTATTCATCGCCAAGAAGGAAGCGTTCAAAATGTTTACCTGATCTATCTCCTCGTTGTCCACAAAACAAACCTCCCAAGCAATGGCTTCTCTCTCAATCTCCCATCGCAAAAGTTCTCTTTGCTTAGCTGTCAAAATCTTAGAATCGTTGATCCATTCGTGGGAGTAAAGTGGAGGCAGGATAACTGCAGCTGCCACCACTGGACCTGCCAAACAACCACGGCCTGCCTCGTCCAATCCGGCTTCAACGCAGTGGGGCTTTAAAAATGGAAGTAGTGTGCTGGCAGACAATGGCAAAAATTTATGCCAAAAATAGAAACTTTGGCCGCAAGCCCACAAGAAAAAACAAGTCGCAATACGCTACTTTTGCCGAAGAAAAAAGACATGATGAAATTTCGCCCAATATTTTGTTGCCTTTTGTGCTTGTGGTTTTGCACCGTAACTGCTTTTGCCCAAAAAAAATATACTTTGTCCCATTTTTATACCCAGGACAGCTTGCTGACCAAGCGTACCGAACAAATTTTGGGGCAAATGAACCAAGAAGAAATGGCAGGGCAAATGATTATTCAGGCAGTGGGAAAACTAGGCAAAAAAACCACTACAGTGCAACGGCTCATTCAAAAACACCAATTAGGCGGCATCATTTTACTAAGCGGCGAAAAGAAATCTTTTCAAAAGATGGTGCATATACTGGATTCAACGGCTACGGCAAGCCGTTCGCTACCCATTTTGTATAGCGCCGATGCAGAACCTAGTCTTGTAAACAGAAAAATAAAAGGCACACGCAAGGTGCGCAACACCTCAGAAATTAAAACCGTACAGCAATGCCGTTGGGTAGCCTCTTCCATAAGCAAAGACCTGCTCGAAATGGGTGTGCGCCAAAACTTTGCGCCTATCTGTGATCTTTCAACCGCCAACCAAGCCATTGGCAACCGCAGTTTCGGCAGCAACCCCGACTCGGTAGCACTTCTGGCTGATGCTTTTATTCAGTTTTCGCAACAAATAGGGGTAGCTGCCACCGCCAAGCACTTTCCAGGTCATGGTTTTGTAAAAGGCGACACCCATCATGAACTGGTGTACATAGACGGCGAACTGAAGGAAACCGATGTGTACAAGCCCCTGATAGCCCGTGGCGTAGTGGGCATAATGGTGGCACACATTGCAGTGCGCAATAATCCACTTTATGACACCAAAGGCTTGCCAGCCAGTTGTTCGGAAGTGATCGTGAAAAAGCTGTTGAAAGAAACCATGGGCTTCAAAGGTTTGGCCATTTCAGACGCTATGAACATGAAAGCCGCCACCAACATTCCGCAAGCAAGCCTAAAAGCCGCCATGGCCGGCTGCGACATGATTTTGATGCCCCCAAACGAAACCGAAGCCATCAATAGCATAGTGGAAGAAATGAACCAAAACGAGCAGTTTCGCAAGCAAATACACGAGTCAGTGAAGAAGATTATACGATTGAAGATTTGTTTGGGCTTGATTTATTAATAGTCACTTGACTGTAGAATTATAAAAGTTTTTTGTCAACCCTAAACCAATCACTCGCAACCAACCCACCACACCTACGCATTGTCCAAAAGTCCGCGACCACTTTTCTTGATGATGCCTTGATCTTTCAAGTCTTTGGAAGTGCGGTCTAAAATGCCGTTGACAAATTCTTTACTACGGGGAGTGCTATACCGTTTGGCCAGTTCTATGAATTCGTTTATAGTGACTTTGATAGGAATACTGGGGAAATGAATCATTTCGGTCAATGCCATTTTTAGGATAATGACATCTACCACCGTAACGCGCTCCAAGTCCCAGTTTTTCAGGTATTTCTCGAGCATCAGCTCCAATCGGTCGTTTTCCTCGCAAGTAAGGCGGTATAAGTTTTCAAAAAACCGTTTGTCCTCGTCCCAGTCGGGTGTGATGGCCACAGGTTCCCATTTCCCATCTTCGCTGTCGTAAATGCGTTTTAGGGTTTTGTACACCATCGCTTTCACAATGCTTTTGTTTTCTTGCCAGTTGGAATCTTGGTCTTCGAAAAAAGAGTCGGTGGCAGGGTTGGCAAAAAACAATTCTTTCACTACATGTTCTACCCACGCTATTTGGGCGACCCTATCGGGAGCTTTGGACGAGGAAAGCATTTTTTTGGTGACATCGCTGGCCCTAAACTGAGTTTTGTAAAATTCTTCTACAAAATCCATGTGTTCGCTCCATCCTATGCGGTGACTTTGAAGCAGGTTGCCCAATACCTTGTTTTCGCGTAAATACTGTATAGGAAAGGATTGGTAAAAATAATCGAGGCGACCACCCTTTTCTTCGGCCACAATGCCCTTTAGTTCACTTCTGTTGTGACATACATCGCCCAGTTCGCACAAAAAGGAAACTACTGCCAAAAAACGGTCGTAAATGGCCATGGTTTCATCGAGCATCAAACGACCCAACTTTTCGGTGTCTTTGCGGCAGTTTTCCAGATAGTCTTTTTTGGCTTTTCGCACATGGCCTTCGATGTCGGACTCAGTGCCTTTGGGGAAATCTTTTCCATCGACAACCTCTTGCAATAGCTTGCGGGCTTGCTTGCGTTTGGTGTCTAGTTCTTCAGAAGTCAATTCTTCAGAATTGTGGAAATTGGGGCTGAACGTTTTGTCCAAGTAATCTTCTGCCAAAATAAAGTCGGAACGTTTGGCATTGTGCAGTGCATAAAGGTATTGCAAAGCTTTGGCACGGAGCAAATGGCGGTTCAGCATCGTAGAAAGAACGTGGTAAATAAATTCGGTTTGCAATTTACCACAATATGGGGGTTTGGCAAAAGCATTCCAACTTCTTAGTTCCTAGTTGAAAGTTAAATTGTTGAGTTGTGTGGAATCCTTGTTTGTCGTTTCTTTAGTTTGGCACAATTTTTCTACTTTTGAGATTCGTTTTTAAAACCCTTTCAAAATGTCTTCGAAAAAAATCGCTTCTGCCTTAATATCAGTCTATTACAAAGATGGTCTTGACCACATTGTGAAACTTCTACACCAGCAGGGTGTGAAAATATATTCAACGGGCGGAACACAAAAATTTATCGAAGACTTGGGCATTTCTGTCACTTCGGTCGATGAGGTGACGGGCTTCCCCGAAATTTTGGGCGGAAGGGTAAAAACGCTGCAACCCCAAATATTTGGCGGCATTTTGTTTCGTCGCGACAATACGCAAGACCAAGCCCAAGTGCTTCAACACCACATCCCTCCTATCGATTTGGTCATAGTAGACTTGTATCCTTTCGAAGAAACGGTGGCAAGCGGCGCCAGAGAACAAGAAATTATCGAGAAAATAGACATCGGTGGCATATCGCTCATTCGTGCTGGAGCCAAAAATTTCAAAGATGTGCTCATCGTTTCTTCGCGCGAGCAATATGCCGAACTTACCACCCTATTGGAAGAAAAAGAGGGCAATACCGACCTGCAAGACCGCAAATATTTTGCAGCAAAAGCATTTGACCAATCAAGCCACTATGACTCGGCCATTTTCAAATATTTCAACCAAGATTTCGACCTGCCGGTGCTAAAGGAAAGTATGCGAAATGCCCAAACACTGCGTTATGGCGAAAATCCACATCAAAAAGGCTGGTTCTATGGCAATATGGATGCCATATTCGACAAGCTAAACGGGAAAGAACTTTCATACAATAACCTGCTCGACGTAGAAGCGGCGGTAGGACTTATGGACGAATTTGAAGACACCACTTTTGTCATTATTAAACACAACAACGCTTGCGGACTGGCTTCGGCTCCTACTGCCAAAGAAGCCTATTTGAAAGCTCTTTCATGCGATCCTGTTTCAGCATTCGGGGGTGTCATTATTACCAATACTAAAATAGACCTGGCTACTGCCGAAGAATTGCACAAACTTTTCTTTGAAATACTCATCGCTCCTGCCTACGACAACGATGCTTTGACTCTTTTGAACACGAAAAAGAACCGTATTGTGCTAAAACGCAAACCATGTCAAATGCCTACTCGCCAGTACAAAACCTTATTGAACGGCGTACTAGCACAAGACCGCGATTTGAAAATCGTATCGGCCGATGAGCTGATGACTGTAACCAAATTGGCCCCCACCACCTCGCAAATCAAAGACCTGTTGTATGCCAATAAAATTGTGAAACATACCAAGTCCAACACCATCGTATTTGCCAAAGACGGACAGCTAATTGCAAGTGGCGTAGGCCAAACCTCGCGCGTGGATGCTTTGAAACAAGCCATTGAAAAAGCAAAAAGCTTTGGCTTTTCAGTAGAAGGCGCTGCCATGGCCTCCGATGCCTTTTTCCCCTTCCCCGATTGTGTGGAAATTGCCTACAATGCCGGCGTTCGGGCCGTGATACAACCCGGAGGTTCCATCAAAGACCAAGAATCCATAGACTTTTGCGACCAGCGCGGCATGACGATGGTCTTGACCGGATTCAGGCATTTTAAGCATTAAAAATGCACCTTTCCGTTTAGGCGGCTTGTTTGCCAATACAATCAAAAGTTTTACATTTACAACATGTTGGCTTTTGTGCGAAATATTTTCCTATGGTTTTCGTTCAGCTTGTTGCTGATGCACTCTCTGGTGCCCCACCATCACCAAGACCATATTAACTGCAACGAAACCCATATTTCGGCACCGCATACAGACGAAAATCCGCTGGCGAAAATATTCCAAACCCAGCTTGGGGCGGGACATTTGGAAAATTTTTTTTCGGATAATACCCAACCCACATCACTTACTTTATTTATTCAAACCAGTAGCCAAAGACTAGCTGCACTTACTTTTTGCATTTCAACTCAAAAAGAAATTATCCAAGATTTCAACTTCCACAATCCCCTTCTCGAACAGCAATTGCAGCTTAGGGCGCCGCCCATGTTTTCGTAACCAACGGCTATATGGCTTGGTTTGCCATGCTGCACTGAAAACAAAAGACAGTCTTTTACCCTAAAAATTTATAAAAGGGAATGTTCGACAAGATTATTCATTTTTCTATACACAACAAGCTCATAGTGTTTGGCGCCATATTGGGACTAATCACAGCCGGAATTTTCGCGCTCAAAGATTTGCCTTTGGACGCTGTGCCCGATGTAACCAACAACCAAGTTTTGGTCATTACCCAAGATGCTACCCTTGGTACGCAAGAAATGGAACGCTCGGTAACGGCGCCTTTGGAAGCGGTACTACTCAGTTTGCCAGGAGTCATGGAGGTGCGCTCCATTTCTCGCTCGGGCATTTCAGTTATCACAGTGGTGTTTAGCGATGCCACCAATATTTACACCGCCAGGCAATTGGTAGCCGAAAAACTAGCGACCCAAAAGGATAGAATATCCAAATCCAATTCTGAACTAGGGCCCCTAACCACTGGCTTGGGCGAGTTTTACCAATACTATTTCAAAATCAAACCTGGTTACGAAGGCAAATACTCGCTGAACGAATTGCGCACGCTGCAAGACTGGGTGGTAAAACGGAGGTTGTATGGCATAAAAGGAGTAGTGGAAATAAGCAGCTACGGCGGGCATTTGAAACAATTTGAAGTGGCGCTTAGTCCCGAAAAACTAAAGGCAATGAACCTTTCAATCTCGGAAGTATTTACCGCCTTGCAACACCAACACGAAAATACAGGTGCCGCCTACATCGAAAAAAACAGGCAAGCCTATTTTATTCGGGGCGAAGGCATGGCAAGCTCTATACAGGAATTGGAAAAATTGATGGTGACCTACCGCGATGGACTGCCCGTTTTTTTGCGCGATGTTGCCAAGGTGCACATTGGCCATGCTGTGCGCTTTGGGGCGCTAACCGCCAATGGTAATGGAGAAGTGGTAGGCGGGGTTGTGCTGCTTACCAAAGGAGAAAATTCATACCAAGTAGTAAAAGGTGTAAAAAAACGGATCCAAGAAATCGAAAAAACATTGCCTGAAGGCATAAGCATCGAGTCCTTTATAGACCGTTCGCGCCTGATAGACAAAACCATACATACCGTTACAAAAAACCTAATAGAAGGCGGGCTTATTGTCATTTTTGTCTTGGTACTGGTACTCGGCAATCTTCGTGCGGGCCTTATTGTGGCCTCTGTAATACCGCTATCTATGTTGTTTGCAATCGTGATGATGCGGCTTTTTGGTGTTTCAGCCAACTTGATGAGTTTGGGCGCTATCGATTTTGGATTGGTGGTGGACGGTGCCGTGATAATAGTCGAAGCAACACTACACCACCTGCATATAAGGCATGCTGGGCGCAGATTGTCCGAAAACGAAATGAACGAAGAAGTGTACGACTCTGCTTCCAAAATTCGGGGCTCTGCTTCTTTTGGCGAGTTTATCATCCTGATTGTGTACATACCTATTTTGGCGCTTGTAGGTGTGGAAGGAAAAATGTTTGGCCCTATGGCGCAAACGGTGATGTTTGCTATTATGGGGGCGCTAATTCTTTCTCTTACATGGGTACCAATGGCTTCTGCTTTTTTCTTGGGCAAAAAAATAAAGGTGGGCGAAAGCTATTCTGACCGTTTTTTCGAAAAACTAAAAAACAGTTATAAGCAGCTACTCCTTCTGCTTCTTCCCCGCAAAAAAACCATTCTTGGCATTTCAGTAGCGCTTTTGCTTCTCTCCTCGTGGTTATTCACACAGTTGGGAGGCGAGTTTATGCCCGAACTTGACGAAGGCGATTTTGCAATTGAAACACGCATTACACCTGGAAGTTCGCTTACTGAAATGATTGAAAGCACCACCAAAGCTGAACAAATCTTGAAGCAATTTCCAGAAGTAAGCCAAGTAGTGTCGCGTATTGGTGCGCCCGAAATTCCCACCGACCCCATGCCCATGGAGGCCGGCGATGTGATTGTGTCGCTAAAAGATAAAAGCGAATGGACAACGGCCTCTTCAACTCCCGAACTCATCGAAAAAATGGAACAAGCCTTGGCCGTGCTTCCAGGTGTGGCGTTCGATTTTATGTTTCCTATTCAAATGCGTTTCAACGAACTGCTAAGTGGAGTAAAAGCCGATGTAGCTGTAAAAATTTATGGCGATGACCTGTCGGTTCTTCAAAAAAAGGCAGAAGAAACATCCAATATTCTTCATGCAATTGAAGGAGTGCACGACTTGAAAATAGAGCAGACAAAAGGCTTACCGCAAATTTTGGTCAAATACAAAAGAGACAACATTGCCCGATATGGCGTAAACATCAGCGAACTGAACATGACCTTGCGCACCGCATTTGCCGGAGAAAAAATTGGTGTAATGTACGAGGGTGACCGCTGGTTTGACCTTACACTACGCTTGGACAGCACCTACCGCCAAGACATCGAACAAATAAAACACCTATTCATTTCGCTGCCGAACGGACAAAAAGTGCCCTTTGAAGAAGTGGCAGACATCCAATACACCGAAGCCCCCATGCAAATTTCGCGCGAAACGGGAAAAAGACGCGTCTTTCTGAGTTTCAACGTACGAGGCAGGGATATGGAAAGCGTAGTGAAAGAAGCTCAACAAAAAATAGAGGAAGAGGTGAGTCTGCCTGCTGGATATTTCTTTGACTATGGCGGTCAGTTCCAAAACCTCTCAGATGCAAAATCAAGACTAAGCATTATTGTGCCCATCACCTTGGGTATCATTTTGTTGTTGCTTTATATCATATTCCATTCGGTAAAAGAGGCATTGTTGATTTTTACTGCTGTGCCATTTTCAGCCATTGGCGGCATTTTGGCACTTTGGCTTCGTGACATGCCTTTCAGCATTTCGGCAGGGGTTGGCTTTATTGCCTTGTTTGGCGTAGCCGTATTGAATGGAATTGTACTCATAAGTTCGCTCAACCGTTTGGAAAAAGAAGGAGTTTGGCAATTGCGCGAACGAATCATGCAGGGCACAGGCAATAGGTTCCGTTCGGTGCTTATTACCGCTTTGGTGGCTTCCCTTGGTTTTTTGCCCATGGCCATCTCTACTTCAGCAGGCGCCGAAGTACAAAAACCTTTGGCTACGGTGGTCATCGGCGGACTCATTTCCTCCACACTCTTAACCTTGTTTGTCATTCCCATTCTATACGAGTGGATAAATAGTAGAAAAAATGAAAAATCATTGGCTTAAAAATCTTGCCTATATCACAATGTTTTCTGTGCTAGTGTCTTGCACCAGCAAAAATGAATCGTCTGAAAAGGTACAAAAAAACCTCGAAGAAATCGTTTCGCTCACTCCCGAACAAGCATCAAATGCCGGTATTGTATTGGACAGCTTGCGTAGCATTGCGATAGACGAAGAAGTGGCGGCCAATGGTATTGTAGAAGTTCCACCCCAACACCTGGCCTCGGTAAGTGTACCTATGGCGGGTTATGTAAACAAAAGCGAGGTACTGACAGGTCAGCACGTACACAAAGGCGATGTGTTGGCAGATCTGCACCACCCCAGCTACATAGACTTGCAACAAGAACTAGCCAAAGAGACCAACAAACTATCTTTTGCAGAAGAAGAATACAGCCGCCAAAAAGAAATGCTTTCGGGCTATGTCACTGCCAAACGCGAATTTCAACAAGCCGAAACAAGCTACAAATCGCAAAAAGCTACTGTAAAAGCGCTGGAAGAAAAAGTAAAATTGCTTGGACTTTTTGCTGAAAAAGTAAAACAAGGGGAAATTTATTCACATATTCAACTCCGATCTCCTATAGACGGATATGTCAAATCTTCTGCAGCTTCTATAGGCAAGTTTGCCACGCCCGAAAT
>JBIKRJ010000112.1:0-7843 GCA_044349205.1 Cytophagales bacterium
TAGCAAGTTTACGCTTTGTATTCTAAAATAGCAATAGAAATTCAAATTTTATTCACCTATTCTATTTTAGATAAAGCCAGTTTCCAACCTTAAACGCACACAAAACTCCTTTTTGTTTTCTTGTTAGTTCAGTCCAGATAAAAGACTCTTTTCACCCTTTCGCTCACGTTGGTAAGCAATTCATAGGAAATCGTCTTGGCCCAAGAGGCAACAGTTTTCACGGGCAACTGCTCTCCAAATACGATAGCTTCGTCTCCTTCTACTACTTCTATGCCGGTCACATCTACCATGCACATGTCCATGCACACGTTCCCTATCACAGGAGCCAATTTGCCCTTGATCCACACTTTGCCCACTCCGTTGCTGAAAGCCCTAGAATAGCCATCGGCATAGCCAATGGCCAACGTGGCAACAATACAGTCCTTTTCGACCACACCCTTTCGACTGTAACCAACGGTATCGCCTTTTTTCACATTTCGCAATTGCGAGACGACTGTTTTGAGCGTTCCCACGTTCTGCAATGGCTTTTCTTTTGGATGGTATTCTGTTTCAATGCCATACAATCCTATGCCCAACCGCACCATGTCGTATTGAAAATGCGACAATCGGGCAATACCAGCCGAATTGAGCAAATGCTTGAGAACCTTATACCCTAAAATATTCTCGATTTTGGCAGCGATTCGTTGAAAAATTTCTGCTTGTCTGACCGAAAAATCATCGTGTTGAGCCTCGTCGGCACCAACTAAATGACTGAAAACGGAGGCAACACGTATGTGGGAAGACTGTATCAAGTCAAGAACCTCGTCTATTTGACCTTCTTCAAAGCCCAAGCGGTGCATGCCAGTGTCGATGGCGATATGTACCTTGGGTATTTGGTTGACGGTTGACAGTTGTCGATTGTCGGTGTTTTGTTCGTTGTTCGTTCTGACAACTGACGACTGACGACTAAATTCAATAAACGCTTTTAGTATTTCAAAACTATACAACTCCGGTTCCAGATTGTATTTCGCCATTTTATCAAACTCATCAGGCGAAGGATTCATGACCATGACAGGAAGCGTGATATTATTTTCACGCAACTCCAAGGCTTCATCGGTGTACGCTACAGCCAAATAATCGACTTTATGATATTGCAGCAGGTGTGCGACTTCATGACTTCCGCTTCCATAGGCAAAGGCTTTCACCATGACCATCATCTTGGTGTCTGGCTTCAACATCTGACGAAACATGTTGAGGTTGTGAGCCAATGCGTTTAGGTTGATTTCCAAAACGGTACGATGTATTTTTTGGGCAAGCTGCTGCACAATGCGTTCGAAACGAAACATGCGGGCTCCCTTTACCAAGAGTAATGAATCGTGTAATGGCAACGCAGAGAGCTGCCCCATAAGCGCTTCAGTGCTGGAATAAAATAGTGCCTTCTGCGAAAAAAGATGCTGGTACTTGCCTATTTCAGACCCTACTGCAATCAAAAGGTCAATATTTTTTTCTTTGAGCAAAGCGGCTACTTGACCATACAACACATGAGGAGAAATTCCTGTCTCCAGCATGTCGGAAAGTATCACCACCTTGCGACGCTTCATGTCTTGCTGCTGCATAAACTGAAGGGCTATTTTCAAGCCTTCGGGGTCGTTATTGTAGGTATCGTCGATGAGATAGCAGTTGTGCCTGCCAGCTTTCAATTCCAATCGCATCGGAATATTGGCCAGCCCCAAAATGCGGTTTTGAATTATACCGGACTCTACCTCGAACTCCAACATGAGCACTACACAATGCATCAGATTTTCAATGGAGGCTTCGTCTTTAAAAGGGATTTTGAAAGTTATCCCTTGAACCGAAATCCCTTCTTTGTCTTCTTTTATTATGTATTTAGCAGTAGCGGATTTGCCCCATGCCACGAGTTTTTGCGACGAAAAATTTTCTTCCAAATAGGCCGCCACCTGCGTATGGTCTTTGCAGTAGATGATTTTTTCAGCATCTGTAAATAGCATTGCCTTCTGCGCAATTTTAGCTTGCAATGAAGGAAACCCTTCAGAATGAGCTGGACCGATGTTGGTAAAAATGCCAATAGTGGGCGAAATGATGGCTGCCAATTTTTCCATTTCGCCCATTTGCGAAATACCAGCCTCGAAAATTGCCAAGGTGTGTTCGGGGCGCATTTGCCATACCGAAAGCGGAACTCCTATCTGCGAATTGTAACTCTTCGGACTTTTTACGATACTGTAGTCGGGCGACAACAACTGAAAAAGCCATTCTTTTATAATGGTTTTGGCATTGCTGCCCGTGACACCTATAGTTGGTATCGTGTACAAATGGCGATGC
This sequence comes from Cytophagales bacterium, assembly GCA_044349205.1. Classification (GTDB taxonomy): domain Bacteria; phylum Bacteroidota; class Bacteroidia; order Cytophagales; family UBA9547; genus UBA9547. The sequence continues at coordinate 2,320 of JBIKRJ010000112.1, forward strand.
CAAGCGGCAATTTGTTGCAAAGCTGCAACAGCATTTGATACCAAAAGCACGTTAGCCTCGGGCAAAAGCGACAAATCGACTAGTTTTTGATTTTCTACAACAAATTGGCGTACCCCTTTCTGATACAAATCTTTCAGAAAACGATGTCCATCGTGCGTCTTTCCTCTTATAGCAAAAAACAAAGCTGTATGGGAAAATACTGCCACTCTACTATCGGTAAGCAACTGTTCGACAGGATATTCGGCACGAAACTGAAGTATTTCCCCATTTGCTGCAAGGGCTATTTGTCGAAAAGTGGCAGACATTGTTATATGCAGTACAGTAATATGAAGCTATTTACAATTTTTTCTCGAAGCATTCACAACTCCAAAATTCTTGCTATTTTTATTAGTTACAATTTTGAAAATGGCAAAAAACAAAAAAGATGCAAAACCAAGAGTGCATGGCGAACTAGAAGGTTTCGACATCACAATCGACAAATTTGGCCAATTGAAGTCCAACATGTCAATTGAAAAGCTGAATGAATTTCTGAATAAAAAAGTAGACGATAAAAAATTGCGCGACCGCAAAGATGCGGAAAGCTAATGTGCCATAGGCCCTTTGGACACATCTTCTTTCAGCACATTGGCCTTGATACTGATAGTGGTCACTTCAGGAAATGTGTTAGCCACGATAGAAACAAACTTTTGGTTTGCCCCCGACTTATTTTGGCTGTTGAATTGTACTTCTATCTCGCCTGAGCCTCCTACCTCAATCGCTTCTTTCGGATAACTTGGTATTGTGCAACCACAACTTCCTTTTGCGTCTGTGATGATCAAATTAGACCTGCCAATATTTGTGAATTTAAATACATGTTTTACCACATCCCCTTCTTTTATATCACCAAAATCAAATTCCGACTCAGCAAATAAAAATTTTGCCATGCTGGCGGTATCGGCAAGCGCAGTGGAATCGGGTAGTGGTGCTGTTTCTTCTTGGTCTTTTTTAGCACTTTTTTCGCAAGCCATGCACAACAACAAACTGATGAACGAGATGAGAAGCGGTCGCATATTGTCTGAATATTTAGGTGGTAAAATAAACCAAAATGATGAAGTAAATAAAATGGTTAAATAGGTTTTGTGTTGAAAAGCCTAAATTAGCGCTCCCATGCAATCTTTCCACATCACACTGCAACATTCGGCCTGGTGGCTTATTGTCATTTTTCCAACTTCAGCGGCATTGGCCTGGCTTTTGTACAGTGGCAAAAGCATTTGGAGTTTCAAAATGCGAATGTTTCTGATGGGATTACGTTTCTTAGCCATTTTTCTACTCTTGTTACTCCTTCTAAACCCTCACATCACTTTTATAAAATCGTACAAAGAAAAGCCAGTCTTCCCCATTGCCATCGACAATTCGCAGTCTGTTTTACTTGCAGTAAAACAAGAAAATCCCTTGAAAGAAGCCATTTCAGCGATTCAAAACAAATTGCAAAAAATAGGTTTTGAAAGTCCTATTTACACACTCGACGAAAAATTAGAAACAAATAGCCGCTATACTTTTCAACATCCTACCTCCGACTTAACCAAACTTTTGACGCAAGCCGAAAAACTGGGTGCTTCGAAAAAAAGTGAAAATATTTTGCTGATGTCCGACGGTATTTTCAATTCGGGAATTTCGCCTGCTTACCAACCTTTTCATGCAAAAATATTCACCCTTGGACTTGGTGACACTGTGCCTCGAAAAGACTTGGCACTGAAATCTTTGCAAAACAACACGGTAGCTTTTCTTGGAAATAAATTTCCATTGGTGGCCGATGTGCAAGCCATAGGCTATGCCAACAGAGAAATTGAAGTGGTGTTGAGAGACGCAAAAGGAATTGTAGAAAGACAAAAAATGATGGTGGAAGGTGATTTCTGGTTGAGCAAAGTCCAATTCGTAATCGCCGCCAACATGCCTGGTTTTCAGCGATATAGCGTAGAAATACTCCCCGCCAATGGCGAAAACAATTTGTTGAATAATAAGCTGAACACCTATGTAGATGTAGTGAATGACCGTGAAAGAATTTTGTTGGTTTGTCCAGCCCCGCACCCCAATGTAAAAGCCATAAAGGCTGCTTTGGCCAAAACAGAAAACATACAGTTGGAAATACTAATTCCTGATGTAAGCGAAGTAAAAGATGAAGGCTACGACATGGTCATCTTGCACAATTGCTTGCTTTACAACTTCCCTGAAGCAAGAAAATACATTAAAGAAAATACACCTATTTTGTACATGGTGGGCACCGACACCGACTTTTCTCGTTACAATGCCGAAAACGAAGTAATCGAGGTCTTGCCTAATGGCAGCGATCAAGTGAACGCAACGCCTAATCCATTGTTTTCGCGTTTCAAAATGAATGAAAACAGCGCCTCGCTATTGGACAAATTGCCACCTGCCGAAGTGCCATTCGGAGAAATAAAAACAAAAACAGGCGCCGAAATTGCCCTTTTTCAGAAGATTAATGGCATTTCATCTTCCAAGCCTATTTTACTTTTTGGAAACGCTCGCAGAAAAACTGGTGTGTTGCTAACTGAAAGTTTTTGGCAATGGCGCATGTATGAAAAAATGGAAACGGGAAAAGCCGAAACAATAGACGAGCTCATGACCAAAACCGTGCAATACTTGTCGAGCAAAGACGACAAGCGCAAGTTCCGCATATACCCGCACCAAAGAGAGTACAACGAAGGGGAAATTCCTCGAATTGAAAGCGAGCTTTACAATGATTTGTTTGAAAAAGTGTTTGGACAAAAAACCACAATGCGCATTTTTGGGAACCAAACGAAATCGGCGGTGTATGAATTTATTCCTTTGGAGGGGACTGCTTCGCTTGCATTGCCAGTCTTGTCACCCGGCGTGTATAAGGTAGAAGCCCTAACAAATTTAGCGGGAAAGCAGCTAAGTGCCTACACCGAATTTGTTGTGAAAGAGCTTCAAATTGAAGCACTTGACCTTCGGGCAAACCATCAATTGTTACGAGAGATAAGCCACAAAAGCGGGGGCAAATTTTACCCTTGGCACCAAAAAGAAGCCTTGCTAAAAGCAATAGACAGTTTTGAAGCAAAAGCAATTTGGAAAAGCGAAGAAAAAAAACGCAACCTAATTGACGAGAAATGGTATTTCTTCCTAATACTTGCCTTTCTTGCCACTGAATGGACGATTAGAAGGTATTCGGGTGGATATTAAAAGGCTTGCTACAACTATTCTCTTAACTTTGAACTTGAATCTTTAAACAAAGAAATGGAAATCATCAGCACAATACTCGACTTCGTTCTGCACATCAAAGACCATCTCACGCACATTATCACACATTATCCAAGTTGGTTTTATGCTATCATTTTCCTTGTTATTTTCGTTGAAACGGGCCTTGTAGTAATGCCTTTCTTACCTGGCGACTCGCTCATATTTGCCATTGGCGCCTTGGCTGCAGTGCCCCAAAACAACTTAAATGCATGGTATATTTTTGTGGTACTTGTTGTCGCAGCTATTTTAGGCGACACCCTCAACTATCACGTAGGCAAGTATATAGGTCCAAAAGTTTTCAATGCCAATTACAAATACCTGAACAAGAAACATTTGATAAAAACCCAAGAATTTTACGAAAAATACGGTGGCAAAACCATCATTATGGCGCGTTTTGTCCCAATTGTACGCACTTTTGCCCCTTTTGTAGCGGGTATCGGCACCATGCACTATGGCAAATTCATCCAATTCAATGTGATAGGTGGCATACTTTGGGTAGGACTTTGCATCTTGGCAGGCTATTGGTTTGGGGGGTTGCCTTTTGTGGTAAAGAACTTCGAATTGGTACTAATTGCCATTATTGGCATCTCTATTTTGCCCATGGTGGTGGAAATTGTACGAGAAAAAATGAAGTAACTCCCTGAATTGAAATTTATTGCAGCCTTAACACATTTTCCTATTTTTGCGACTCGAAAAAACCTAAACATCATCTTTTCAAATTCCTAAAAGCCCATGTCTGAAAAAAAAATTAAAGTTGCCAATCCTGTCGTTGAATTGGATGGCGATGAAATGACGCGTATTATTTGGAAATTCATTAAAGACAAATTGATACTTCCCTATCTCGACGTCGACATCAAATATTATGATTTGGGCATGGAGTCGCGCGACAAAACCAACGACCAAATCACAATAGATGCAGCAGAAGCCATCAAAAAATACAATGTCGGCATCAAATGTGCGACCATTACTCCCGACGAGCAACGCGTTGAAGAATTTAAACTAAAACAAATGTGGAAGTCGCCCAACGGCACCATCCGCAACATACTGGATGGCACTGTTTTTCGCGAGCCTATAGTATGTCAAAATGTACCACGTTTAGTTCCAAATTGGACGGCGCCTATCGTAGTTGGTCGTCATGCTTTCGGCGACCAATACCGCGCCACCGATTTTGTAACAAAAGGAAAAGGCAAACTTACCATCACTTTTGAAGGTGAAAACGGTGAAAAAATTACGCACGAAGTATATAATTTCAAAGGCGATGGCGTGGCGATGGCTATGTACAACACCGACGACTCTATTCGCGGATTTGCTCAGTCTTGTTTCAATTTGGCGCTGAGCAAAAAATGGCCTTTGTACCTTTCTACCAAAAACACCATATTGAAAAAATACGACGGCCGTTTTAAAGATATTTTTCAAGAAATATACGAACGTGATTTCAAAGCCAAATTTGAAACTGCTGGTATCGTGTATGAGCACCGTTTGATAGACGACATGGTGGCTTCTGCCTTGAAATGGAACGGCAATTTCGTGTGGGCTTGCAAAAATTACGATGGCGATGTGCAATCAGATACAGTAGCACAAGGTTTTGGTTCACTTGGCCTGATGACCTCTGTGCTCATTACCCCTGACGGAAAAACCATGGAAGCGGAAGCAGCACACGGTACAGTTACTCGACACTACCGTGACCACCAAAAAGGCAAACCCACTTCTACCAACCCTATTGCTTCGATTTTTGCTTGGACAAGGGGTTTAGCTTTCAGAGGTAAATTAGATGGCAATACCGAATTGGTTAATTTTTGTGAAACTTTAGAAAAAGTATGCGTTGCCACGGTCGAATCGGGGAAAATGACAAAAGATTTGGCAGTTTGCATACACGGAAGCAAAGTAGAACACGGAAAACATTACCTATACACTGAAGAGTTTTTGGATGCGCTTGATGCGAATTTGAAAGTTGCATTGGCTTAAATACAAAATTGAACAGAAATAGATTGGCCTATTGGCACTTTTGAAGTGCCAATAGGTTTTTTGTTATTCACCAATTTAATGATAGTATGTCAAATCATTCTATAACTTGGATTAGAGACTTAAGGTCAACTGCCATATTTGGAGTTGTTTTGTTACATGTTGCCTATAACTCAAACCATTATTTGGATATCCCTAAAGTTGATTGGTGGGCATCTTTAATCTATTCCTCATCTGTTAGATTTTGTGTGCCAATTTTTGTAATGCTGACTGGCGCCTTGATGCTTTCAAGAGAATATGTGCT
>JBIKRJ010000113.1:0-7757 GCA_044349205.1 Cytophagales bacterium
AATTTTAAAGTTAGTAATTACCGCATTGTAAACCTTTTCTTTGGAGTCTATCGCATGGTTTAGTTTAGATTTGTCAAAAAGTATGTTAACCTCATCTAGTTGTGGTAGCCTAATCGATTCTAAATTTTTTGTGGTCTCATTATATTCGTCAATTAATTCAACATCAGAAACTTCCGAATTGGGAAGAATGTCGACACTATAACTTTTTTGAATTCCATCATAAAGATGGTTTTGAATCAGAGAGCCACGAAAGCTGCCTCTGAAGTTTCCTTTGATGTGTGATGTTTTGTCAGAAGGAATCAAAATATTTTTAGGAATTGTTTTCTAAAAAACGAAAGAGTTCTTCCTCTCCAACTGTTGCTAAGTTTTTGGGCTTAAGGCGTACATCGAAGGGTGGGTTTACCATCATGTCGTAAATTATATCTTTTGATTTTCCCTCAGATAGTATGTCCAATGTGTTTCTGTACTGAAATAAGAAGGCTTGGAAGTTATTTTTTATTATTTCTCTTTCGTGATTTGCTTTTGCCAAATCATAATCGCTGCTGTATGATTTTAGAAAGAATCTGACAAATAGTGGCCAAGTGAAAAGCAGACATAGAAAAAACGTGATGAATTGGCTGGATGGGAGCTTTTTAAACAAAAAAGCTAGTCTTGTAAATATGCCATCGGTGCTATTGGTTTGGGAGATATAGTCCGAAAGGGTTTCTCTGAAAACAAATATTTCGAAAGCACATAGAAAGAAAAAAATCATGAGTGACATGAATGTAAGTTTAATTGTGATGCTCAGAATTTTTGATTTTACAACCCTTTCCTTTTCATGCCCATGCCAACTGAAAGTAAGCAATGAAATACGGTAGAAGTTGAAGAGCAGAAAAGAGAAAATGAGTCCAATAATGGCAGCTTCCAACAGGTTGTGGTACAGCACATATCCTACATAAGTGTAAGATATGAAGGAACAAATGGTAAGAATAAAAAGTACCACACCAGTCCAAAAAAAGAAAGTTCTTGTTTTGGGGCTCGACTGTCTTAAATAGAAAGGGTCGCAGGAAGCATATTTCCAAAAAAACTCTTGCATTTATAGGGCAGTTTAAGATTCGATATACTTGTCGGGATTGTTGTCTACGTCTAATTTCTTTTTCTCGACATGTTTTTGAATGATGTGTCGCTTTATTTCCATTTCCGATTCCAGCAACTTTACTTTTTCTTCTAGAAGTTTCTCGGCAAGTAGATACAGGTCATATTCCTTTTCTACCGCATTTCCGCCATTGGGTTGGCTTGCCAAATAGCCTTTTTTCTGCACTCCATGCCTTGCAATTATAATTGCCTTGTGGTTTTCATCAAGGTAGTCGTAGGGACTTTTTATCATCATTAGTTTGAAAAAGATAGGAGCTAATTCGATAGCCCAAAAAAGCAAGGTGATAAAAAGGGATATCCAAAATCCTGCAATTTCATGCGCCAGTTTGATTCGTTCCAGCAAGCCATCCAAACCATTTGCAACTTGTTGGTTTTGGGAAAGGGCTTTTTCCTTTTCAGACATTAGCGTCCTCCTTTTTTTCTCTGCTTCGTTTTTTTTCTCTGCATTTTGCTTGTCATATTGCTGAATTTCGGTTTTAATGTCTTCCATTTGTTTTTCCTGGGCAATGGCTATTTTACCCCGACCACCTTTTACATTGGCCCTACCCGTCATGTTGTCTTGGTAGGCCTGTTCTACGGCCTTGTATCTTTCTTCCAATTTTTGTCTTCCTGAATTGATTTTTTCCAAGTCAGATTCTACCACCTTCAATCTTTCTTGAAAATTGGCATTGGTTCTGTTTTCATAATCCTTCTGAAGCTCCAGTTGTTTTTCATATAGTTTGGCGTCAATTTCAGTTTTGAACATCCTGATTTCAATAGGTTTTGAGATGGTGAGGGCAATGATAGTGCCCATTATTAGCCTTGGAATGGCATTTTTCCATTCATTTGTGCTTATACTGTCGGTTCCATCTCCTTTTCCTGTCGAGGAAATGATAAATCGGTCAAGGTTGAATATCATCAAGCCCCAAAAAAGACCGAATATGACCGAGATCGAAAAAGTAAATATGTCAAGCGTTTCTTTTTCGATGGCATCTCCTTTTGGCTGAAAAATGGTGTAAAAGGCATAGCCTCCTGCCATACCTGCCATAATACCGGTGGCAAAAACGATACCACCCAAACAGGCATACTTCACGTGGTCGGCGTACGTGCAGTTAATCAATATATTTTTATCGGCTCCCGCACAATTCCAAAGAAATCGGGTAATGGCACTTGGCATAGCCAGTTTGTCGTAATGAGTGTGCGCCAAGTAATCGTTTTGATTAGTATTCGTTTCCATGGTATCAGTTTTTGAAAAAAATCTCGGTTTTTAATTTTGGATAAATGATTTCGATTTAAGCGATTTTATAAAGGATTGATCAAAGACTTGTTCGTTTCGTATTCTGAAAAAAATGCGATTATTAAGTAAAGATAATTTTATGCGTTTTAATACTTGAGAGTTCAAAGAAGTGTTTTTTGTACTGAATTTGGCTTTTGAAATTTTAACCAGCGACTTTTCAATTTCCTTGAAATTTCTGCTTGTTTTTTCGGTATAATTTATTCTGAAAGGCTGTACTTTTTTTATCTTCTCGTGTTTTTTAACCTGAAGTATGAGAGGAAGGCTTGTACTGGAAAAAAGTCCATGCACGGTAAGTTCAAATCGTCCATTCGTGCAGTCCGAATTTACTACTGGGGTTTTGTCAAAAGTAACGTCATTTCCATTGATGGTGGCTTTGTAATAATTTTTGGCTTCCCATATAAAGCAGACTGGTAATCCCTCTATCATATTTTGTTGAATGGTGTCAAAAAACAAAATAGACGCTTTTTTTGAACTGATTAACAAACCAATAAAAAGCCAAACTTGACGCAATTTAAGCCAAGAGAATGCTATAGCTTTTGTAAAAGCATGGGCTACAGGAGTGGCTAAATCGGGAATAAGCACAAAAAAATTAGGTGTTTGGTTAAATATGTTGCAAAAGTATTTAAAAACATCAATATTCACTTAAAATTGTTTGATTAGAAAATTCTAAATGGAAAACTTTTCTTTAACATCGTTTCAAAAACTTCCCCTCGTTAATCTTGATGATGAGAATGCATTAAAAGTATTTTCTACTAAATCTATTTCGGCAGCAGTGATTGACATTTTGGATGGCGATTTGTGGTCGTCGAAGGTGAGTTTAGTAGGAAATTTTGTTTTGCTCACCTCTATTGTGATCAGTACCCTAACTTATGTTTTGTCAAATGGACAAAGCTATGAAAGCAGTGTTTTCCTAAGTATCACAGACAATGTGATAGGTTGTATTTTTATTTTTGAAATTCTCGGCAGACTTATCTTCGCCAAGTATTTAGGCTATGGAAATCGTGTGTTTCCGCCGTTATTTTATGTATTTTCATTCATTGGATTGATTGATGTTCTGGCTGTTTTTCCTTTCGTGGCTGGAATGATGGGTTGGCACATCACGGGTGTTTTTGCATCGGTCAGGATTCTGAGAATGTGGAGAATTACAAGGTACATTACTTCTTTTCGAGGTGTTGCAGCGGCTTTTCATTCGCGACGCGATGAAATTTTGGTGACTTTGATGGCTGTTTTGTTGCTATCCCTCACGCTTTCTGCCGTCATGTACCATGCTGAAATAAGTGCTGGGTCTGATGTTTTTGCAAGTATTGTGGAAGTTTTTGTTTGGTCTATGGGTAAATATACTGGTGATTATGGAGCAATTGCCGGTGCAGTGCCAGCGAGTGCCATGGGTAAACTAATCGCTACAATCAATGGTTTATTGGGAATTGCACTTTTTGCAATTCCAGCAGGTATTCTAGCATCTGCTTTCATTGACCAGCTAAGTGAAGAAAGGCGAAAGAAGGAAATTGCCGAAAGATTCGAGAAATTACATCATTTCTTTTTGAAGTCGTCGGGAGGTGGTAAACATATAAAATACAAGACTCGATGGCGAAATGCATCTTTTGAAACTTTGCAGGCCAAATTCGTTTTTTCCGACCAAGATTTGTTTGAAGCCATTCGAGAGTCTCCTTCATTGCGATTTAGAGCGATGAAATCCAGTCCCGAGTTGAAATATAATGATACACGCATTGTGGAGTTTTTTGAGAAAAATTGTAGTTATGGTTACCGCAGCTACAATAAGGAAAGTCGAATTCATCTTATCAATCCGATAGGGAATAGTGAAAGAGGAATTAGTCATTTTAGCGCTACTCTGGGAAGATGCCTAAATACAAATTATTATGCAAGAGAAGTGCCATTGGAACACAAAGGCGACTTGGTAGGGGGAAATAAATCAATTTACTACAAAGCTTACCTACATGATGAAAGAGGGAAATATGAGAAACCATTTCAAGACTTCATGACCGATGTGTTTTCTGCCAATTCCGAAGATTTGGTTGTCATTCTGTCTTCTGCTGCGAGTGGTCGTAGTAGTTTCGTTTTAGAGAGCAGAAATTCGTCAGAGGAATTCGAGTTGAAAAATCAGGCTTCAGTTTTAGGACAAAATAATCGTCTTGAAGAATGTATGAAGATTGTAAAGAATTCACTCACAAATGTGCACTATCGTTCGCCAAGGGAAGCGGATGTAAAAATGGATTTTACAATGGAGGAAAACACCATTGGAATCCAGGAAGACACATCATTACTTAACTGCATCAGTAAAAAAACGGGTGCAGATGTTGTGGCTATTTACGTGAATATTGGACTTCTCACAGCTGATGATGATGCCTACTATACTACTCTTACTGCTTTAGGACAAATCATTGAAAAGTTGCAATTACTTTATTCTAAACTTTGCATTTGAAATTGAAGTTTTTAATGCAATTGTTTTCTTACGTTTTCTTTCAATAAATACTGTTTTGCCTGTCATTTTCCCCGTTAGCACACTGCAACCAAAAAAGGATGCTGTAGCATTTCACAATCTCTATTTTTAGCCCTATTTTTGCGCACTTTTGTGCAAACTGTGGTACTTAAACAAGGCATATAACATTCATTATTACTAGTTAACTGATCTTTAAATGGCATTAATCGGAAAAATTCGTGAAAAATCAGGTATCGCGGTAGGCATTATCGCAGTGGGCCTTTTGTTGTTTATTGTGGGGTCTGACCTTATGCAAACCAATTCTTTGATACTTGGCAAGAGCAGTACACTAGTGGGTACTATTGCAGGAAATGACATCGACTACAAAGAATTTCAGGAAAAATTGGACGAAGCCAAAGCCAATTATTTCAACCAAACAGGCAAAGCACCAGCCGATTACGAATTACAAAGTATTACTGAACAGGTTTGGAACCAGTTTATTTTCGACAATGCCTATCTACCCGAATTTGAAAAATTGGGTTTGGTGGTGTCGGAAGATGAACAAGTGGACATGGTGCAAGGCAAAAACATACATCCAAGTATCAAGCAAGTGTTTGTAAACCAAGAAACCAAAGAGTTCGACAAGGCGATGGTGATAAACTACCTCAAAAATTTGAACTCACCCCAAACAGATGCTCGCCAAAAAGCCATGTGGGTGAATTTTGAAAAAAGCTTGGGCCCAGACAGGCTACGGGTGAAATATGAAAACCTTTTTAAACAATCAGTTTACGTGACTAAAGAAGAGCAAGTGCGCCAATATCATGCACAAAACGACAAAGCGAACATTCAGTTTGTTAATGTATCATTTGCCTCTATTATCGATTCTACCATTAAGGTTGAAGACAGTCAGTTGAGAGAATACCTGAACAAAAACAAAGAACGTTATAAGGTAGAAGAGAGCGTTTCTTTAGACTATGTCACATTTGATATCAAACCTTCGAAAGTAGATTCATTATACTTCAACGAAGAGATTGCCAGTTTGAAAAAAGAATTTGCCCAAACCAAAGACGACTCAGCGTTTGTAAACATCAATTCAGATAACCGCAACGACATCAGCTTTGTGAACTTGGCCAATCTTCCTGCGCAACTCACCAATTTGGTGGCCTCTCCGCAAAAAGATTCGGTATATGGCCCAATCAACGACATGGGAAGCTTGAAATTGTTCAAAATTTTTGCCGTGAAGCAGGACAGTGTATGGTCTACCAGAGCCAGCCATATCCTCTTTAAAATTGACAATGGCAACAAAGCATTGGCGCAGAAAAAAGCCGACAGCGTCTTAAACCTTATCAAAAAAGGTGCCAATTTCGAAATGATGGCTGCCCGATATGGCACCGATGGCACCGCTTCGCAAGGCGGCGATTTGGGATGGTTTAGCGAGGGCAGAATGGTAAAGCCCTTTGGCGATGCGGTTTTCAACGCACCAAAAACGGGTCTTTTGCCCAAAACTATAGAAACCGAGTTCGGCTATCACATTATAAAAGTGACCGCTCCCAAAACCAAAACTCAGTACGGAGTGGCCACCATCACTCGCAAGGTAGTGGCGCGCGACGAGACCAAAGATTCTATTTACAACCTTGCTGGATTTTTCCAAACCAAGCTTAAAACATCAGAAGATTTTACAAAAGCCTTGGAGGAAAACAAAGATCTGATGAAAATGTCGGCAGAGAAGATTTCTAAAAACAATAAAAACATCAACAATCTTTCAAATGCTAGTGAGATAGTGCGTTGGGCTTTTTCAGAAGCAGAAGTAGGAAAAATTTCTCCTGTATTTCAGTTGGAAAATAATTTTGTAGTGGCAGTCTTGAAAAAGAAGACAGAAAAGGGATATGGTTCTATAGAAGATTTCAAAGACGAACTGACCATGAAAGTGCGTAACGAGGAGAGAGCAAAAATGATTAGTGCAAAATTAGCTTCTCTTTCTGGTTCATTGCCCGAAATAGCTAAAAAATATGGTGCTGATGCCATTCTTAATTCTGCAAATGACTTGGTACCAAGCAATGGTTTTGTGGCTGGAATGGGGTACGATCCTTACCTAGTGGGTAGAATTTTTGGATTGAAAAAAGGGCAAGTTTCTAAGCCAATTGTATACGAAAGTGGAGTTGCCATTGTAAAAGTTGAAAGCAACACACCTGCAGTCGAAATTGCAGACTATACCCAATACAAAACACAACTTATTCAAAACCAAGCGGGAAGAACAGAATTTTCAATTCGTGAAAGCTTGAAAGAATCGTCTGACATAGAAGACAACCGATATAAATTCTTTTAAAAATAAGGGGGCTTTTGCCCCTTTATTTTTAGTCAAAATTCAACACAAAACATGAAAAAGATTGTAATTACAGGAGGGGCAGGCTTCATAGGTTCTCATGTGGTCAGGTTGTTTGTAAACAAATATCCCGAATACCATATTTTCAATTTGGATTTGCTTACCTATGCGGGCAATCTTGAAAACGTAAGCGATATTGAAAACAAGCCCAACTACACTTTTATTAAAGCCGATATCACCAATGCAGCTGAGATAGATCGCCTTTTTGATGTACACAAGTTTGATTCGGTCATTCATTTGGCAGCCGAATCGCATGTGGATAGGTCTATCACCGACCCCTTGGCCTTTATCAATACCAATGTGATAGGAACAGCCAACTTACTCAATGCTGCCAAAAGAATTTGGAAAGACGATTTACCCAACCACCTTTTCTACCACGTTTCTACCGACGAGGTGTACGGTTCTCTGCACGATGGAGGTTTCTTTTTGGAAACTACTCCATACGACCCACAATCACCCTACAGTGCTTCTAAGGCGGCTTCCGATCATTTGGTGAGGGCGTACCACAATACCTACAAAATTCCCGT
>JBIKRJ010000007.1:0-28019 GCA_044349205.1 Cytophagales bacterium
AATGCGATGAAAAATGATTTTAGGATGATGGCCAGTGCCACCGTCCTTTTTTGAACCTATCTTCTTTCATTTGTAATCGACCAAAATGTATGCTGACAAATCGGGCTTTGTCGTAAATTGACCGAAATTCAAAATCCAATAGGCCATTTTATGTCCCTGCGCCAAATCTTTTTACGAAACCGGCATTTTCTACTTCTGTTGCTTTTGTTTGGCATCGTAAATGTGGTGTTTTATCTAAAGCTTGGTGTACGTATAGCCAACGATTCCTTTCGCTACCAAGGCTATGCCGACCTAATGATGAACCAAGGCACCCTCTACCAACCTCACAATTTTTGGTACATATCGTATGTCCTTTTCACCGTGGCTACCAAATTTGTTTCCGACCAATGGTTGCATCTTGTCCTCTTTCAAATTGCTTTGAGTGCTGTGAGCATTGCCGCGTTGTATCATTTGTCGCGCTTGCTTTTCAATGACAAACAAGTGGCATTTTTAACAGCCGCACTGTATTTGGCTTTCTTCGAAATCTCGAGCTGGAATTTTTATATTCTGGTCGAATCCTTTTACGCCAGCATCTTGTGCATTTGCTTGTACTGCATTGCAAATGCGTATTTCAAAACCACCCTTCCCCGTATTGCTTTGGCCACATTTACCACCCTAGTTGCTTTGTTTACCAAACCCACAGGCATCGCACTTTTGGCAGGTATTTTGGTCTTTTTTGCTTTCTTAAAATGGGAATGGCTGAAAAAATTCAAGTGGGTAAACACCTCGCTGTTTTTGTTGGTTGTGGTGCTTGGGTTTTTACTGCTGAATAAGATGCTGGAATCTTTTACGCTTATAGAAAATTACCAACTTGGCGAAATTGTTTTTGGCATCACCACTTTGCCCAATTATCCTTCCTACGATTTGATGGTAGTGGAAGTACCACAAGCGGTAAAAGAAACGGTTGCACCCAACTTATCGCCCATACCACGCACCATTACCTTTTTTATTGAGCAGCCGATATTTTTCCTAAAACTCTGTTTTTTAAAACTATTGTGGTATTTGGCACACATAAAACCGTACTATTCCTGGCTGCACAACTTCTATGTAGCGGGTATGCTTTACCCAATGTATATTTTCTACTGCCATTCACTTACAAAAAAATCGGCGATATCGCCAATTAAAATCCTTTTTACCACACTCATTTTGTTCAACTGCCTCATTGTTTCTCTCACCTCCGAAGACTGGGACGGAAGATTTATCATACCCATTTTGCCTCCCCTATTTGTGTTGGGAACCAAAGGGCTAGTCGATTTTGCCAGAGGCATTAAAAAGCGTAACGAAGCTGCGATTTGATTTCAGAACGGATGTTGCCCAATACCTGCTCATACCCCGAACCCACTTCCTCCCTATCGAAGTAGGTGGTACGACCGTATTTTAGCCAAAATGTAAGCCGGTTTGTCAAATTTATTTTGGTTACAATGTATTGGCGCATACCCTTTCCTGTAAAAAAGGGAAAACTAAAAGCATACAAGACATCCTTTTCATACATGTACTGGCGGTTTTCGAAGTCATCTGTATCGAAAAGCGAGCAACGCAAACTAACATCTATTTTTCTTCCATCGTACCCAAAATCTTGTGCTATCATAGCACCTTTAGAACCAATACCTTCTTTGAAATAGCTACTTTGCTGAAAGCGCGATTTTAGATAAAAATGCTTGTCGACCTTGTATTCAAACTGTGCCATGTAAAACTTGCGGGTGTGCGAAACAAGGTATTTCTCTTCCTGAGCCGAAAGCGCATCCATCTCTTTGGTTTCGGTTCGAAATTGCGCTATAAATAAAGTTTTTTTGTTGAATTTATGACGCAAAACCAACATCTGCTCGTTACCCGACGAGGGCGCAGAGACCCTGTATTTCAACCACGGAAATATATAAAGATCATAAAAAGCACAAAGTTCTGTTTTGTTGCTCAATCTGATTTTTATGCCCCAATACAATCCCTTTTCGTTTGAATTATTGAAATTTTCGCCAAAAGAGTTGCCATAAGGTGTGTGCAAATTGGGCGCATAATTTCGATACACCAACGATACATCTACCCTTGAACCCAAAGACACAAGCGCGCCCTGCACTATTCCTTTTCCGCCCGAAAGACTTGTAGCGGCTTCGCCAAAAAGACTAATATTTTTGAGGAAATAACTATAGTAAAGGCTGTAATTAGAGTTTGCCCCTCCCTTAAAATCATGAAAATTGTAAAAGCCTTTTGCTGGTAGTAGTATTTTGTCATATTCCAACCTCAAAAGATTCGCGCCAACTTGAAAATTATTATTAATTGATTGATAATTGGCATTCAATCCGTAAGCGGTTTCCTGTACTGTTTTCCGTGCCGCCATTTCGGTAGCTGTACGGTGCAACCCTGTGTAGCGAAGCGTGGCCAAATCATCGTTGGAAATAGAATCGGCATATTGAATGCTACCGTCGATGTATTTATGAGAAAAAAAGGGCGTAATCTCCACCCGATTCAAATCGAAAGTGATTGCCGTTCCCCGAAAATAGCCTGTTTCCAAAACAGAAGAATAGGGACGAATGCCTGTCGAATTTCGCCTTGCAGCCAAAATGGTTTCCGAACCTTTTCCTAAGAAAAAACCTCCCGACAATACCAATCCTTGCCCGTATTGCAACTGATAATCTCCTATTGCCCAACGTTTTATTCGGCCTAAATTGTACAAGACTGCATGCGCCGAAACAAAATCGGGACCATATTTTTTTTGGTCAACATCGTACTTCCATTTTTCACCCGCATCTTTTTCAGAAGTAAAACCAAAACTGTAGCGATTGAATTTTTGAAACCGATAACGCATATACAAATTGTGTGGTCCACCCTCGTATGCTGAGGTTTTGCCGTTTTGTGACAGATAACCATGGGGTCTTTCAACGTCCAAAGCATGCCGAAAAATGAGGTATCGTTGGTCGGGCTGTCGCAAGTCCTTCTTTATGCCTTTCCAAGTACCTGCATCTGAATTTATTTTAACAAAATGTAACAACTGCTGTAAAGTTTCCAAATCCAAACTTTCGATAGTCTGCAACTCGTACACCGAAATATAAAGGCCATTTTGTTGTCTGTGTGCTAAAATATCGGCAATTTGATGATTGGCCAGAAGATACAAATTGGCCAATTCGTCGGCGCTGGCAGTGTTTAAATCAAGCGGGTTTTGGTAAAATTGGGAAAGCGATTCATAAAAATCTTGGTAGGGCACATCGGCTGTTTGTTGCTGGCGGTACAGCTTCGAAATCAATAATTCGATATCGTGGGAAGATTTTTCAATTTCTTGGGTAAATCCATTGTGGCCAAATCCCAATATTAAATAAAAGATAAGTGACGCTGAGAAAGGAAAAAATCGCTTATTTCGCAATTAAAATTAGATAAACACCTCAAATTTAAATTAAAATGGAAAACGGAAAAAAATCATATTCTACTTATTTCTTAATCGGGTTGATTATTGTCCAATTTGGCGTAATTGGGTATTTGATTGTCTCGAACAACAACAAAAAAACTGAAATAGAAGAGTTAACCACCACTGTAGATGTAAAGGATGCCGAAATAGTGGCTAGAATCAATTCTTTAGATAGCTTGACGGTGGAATACGACCGTATAAGGTTAGAGCGTGAGGCTTTGGGACTAAGCAACGACTCCCTAAACATGCAGCTTGACGAATTGAAAAAGTTCAAAGAAAGGGCATTGGCGGCTGGTAAAATCAGCGCGCGCGACAAGCGTTTGATGGAAAATATGATTGCCAAAATGCGCCAAGATTTGATTGTCAAAGACCAGGAAATTGCGCAATTGAAAT
The DNA here is from genome assembly GCA_044349205.1 of Cytophagales bacterium. Taxonomy (GTDB): domain Bacteria; phylum Bacteroidota; class Bacteroidia; order Cytophagales; family UBA9547; genus UBA9547. The sequence continues at coordinate 3,827 of JBIKRJ010000007.1, forward strand.
CCGACAAGCAACTATTGGAGGGTCAAGTGGCTGACCTAAACAGCGAAAAATCTAAATTGGGCGATTCGCTCTCGGGTGTTTCTTCTGCGAAAAAAGACCTTGAAAACCAATTGTCGTATGCCTCGATACTAAAAGCACAAAATTTTGTGATTACCGCTTTGAAAGAAAATGGCAAAGAATTTACAGAAGAGGAATACAAAAGCAAAAAAATATCCCAGATGAAAATCAGTTTTACTTTGTCAGACAACAAAGCCGCAAAACATGGCAATAGAGATTTCTTTGTGTCGATTGTACCACCTTCTGGCGAAACGTTTTCCGACCCTATGAATGGTGGTGGCAACCTTACTACTGCCGAAGGCGAAACTAAAGCCTACACTTTCAAACAAAGTGCCGTTTTCACCAACTCCAACGAAAAAATCACATTCCTGATTCCCAAAGGCTTCAATTACGTTGCCGGGCAATATGGTGTGCATGTGTACGCCGACGGGTATGACATTGGACACGGAAAATTCTCTGTAAGATAAAGCCCTTCTAGGTTCAGCCTTGTGGTAATGCAAGGCTGAACCTTTTAATTTTTAGCTTGAATATCACTCGAAATTTTTTGGTAAAGTTCCTGCCACTCTTCCTTGTTTTCCAATAGCGAAAGGTGTTTTTGTATGGTAGCATAGTCGGCTCTTAGTGCTGGTCCCGTTTGGGCATTTTCAGGGCCTAAATCAAAGGTTTTGCGAGCTGTTTCTTCAATTAAATTTTTTAGAAGGTCGAAGGGCATTCCTTGTTCTTGCAACAAATCGTGGGCTATCCGATACAGGTGGTTGGAAAAATTGCATGCAAAAACGGCCGAAAGGTGCAAGCACAATCTTTGCTCGGAACTCATAAAATAAGGCAATGCCCCCATTTTAGTGGTAATATTTTCCAAAAACGCTTCCGCTTCTTCGGTATTGGCTTCAAGGCACACAGGAAGTCCTTCAAAGGTTACTTTACGACTGGCTGTGAAAGTTTGCAACGGATAAAATACGCCATAGTCAGCCTCCTCACGCGCAATTATATCCATAGGGGTAGCCCCCGAACAATGTACGAGCAGACTCCCAATGGGCAGCAACAATTCGTCGGCTACATCGGCAATCGCATCGTCGCTCACACACAGGAAAAACAAATTGGCCGCACTGTCCGAAAAATCTAGCTCGGAGGTGGCACGCGCATCGTACAATTTGGAAGTGAGGGCTTTTGCATGCTGAATGTTTCTACTATAAAGTTCCGAAACGCGTAAACCACATTTCTCGAAATTGACAGAAAGATGCTGCGCCAAATTTCCCGTGCCAATGATTGAAATAAGCGGAAAAGCCATCTTAGGAAAGATTTACTCTTTCTTCTATCCTGCCATCTTTACACTCGAGCACGCGGGCAGGGAATTGCTTTAAAAAAGCAAGATTGTGGGTAGCCATTAGTACGGCAGTACCACTTTTATTTATTTCAAGAAAAAGCTTCATAATACCTTCCGCCACCTCAGGATCTAAGTTTCCTGTAGGCTCGTCGGCAATTAAAATAGTGGGCTCGTTCAACAAAGCGCGCGCTATGACCACCCGTTGTTGTTCGCCACCCGAAAGTTGCAAAGGATACTTTTCCAAACTTGAACTGAGCCCCACGCGCAACAATACATCGGTAACGCGCGCCTTCATTTTACCTTTTTGGGTCCACCCGGTAGCCCTCAATACAAAATACAAATTCTCTGCTACGGTGCGGTCTGAAAGTAATTGAAAATCTTGAAACACAATTCCAATCTTTCTTCTGAGCAAAGGCACTTGAGAAGATTTCAATTTCAACAAATCGAAGCCAGCCACATAAGCCATGCCGCTGTTTACTTTAATATCGGCATAAATACTTTTCATCAGGGTAGATTTGCCGCTACCAGTACGCCCTACCAAATACACAAACTCGCCTTTCGAAAGCATGAAGCTAACATCGTTCAAGACAGGCTTCGTATCGTAAAACACGTTTACGTCTTTGTACTGAAGTATTGGTTCGCTTGAAAATTCCATCTTCTAATCGGTTTTTAAGGCGAGCGGTTGCAACTTGCCAAATTCAAGACTGTCAATTATTTGGCGCAAATCATCTTCTTTTCCCTCCAGCCCATATTTGTCTAAGTTTTTTAAGGGACGATCGGCACGAAAATAGGCTATCAAGACAAAATCATTGTCCCTGAGTTGTATGTAATCAGGAATTTTTGCTTTGCCCTTTACCTTGATGATGTACATCGAAAACTAACTATTGACTTTTTTGTGGTCGGCCAAAAATTTCTCCAACCCTATGTCGGTGAGTGGGTGCTTCAACAAACCAGTGATCACATTCAATGGACAAGTCGCAACATCGGCCCCAATTTCAGCCGACTTGATGAGGTGTATGGTATGACGAATAGAGGCCGCCAAAATTTGGGTGGGATAGCCATAGTTGTCATATATGAGGCGAATTTGTTCTATAAGCTTCAGTCCATCGTAAGTCACATCGTCCAAACGGCCAATAAAAGGTGACATATAAGTAGCGCCCGCTTTGGCTGCCAAAAGAGCTTGACCTGCAGAAAATACCAAGGTGCAATTAGTCCTAATTTCGCGTTGTGAAAAGTATTTGATAGCCCTTACGCCATCTTTTATCATCGGGACTTTGACCACAATTTTCTCGTCAATTTCGGCCAGTTCCTCGCCCTCGCGAATGATATTTTGATAATCGGTGGCGATGACTTCAGCACTCACATTGTCGTCTACAATGTTGCAAATGGCTTTGTAATGGCCGAAAACTTTGTCTTTTCCCGAAATACCTTCTTTTGCCATCAAAGATGGATTGGTTGTGACGCCGTCCAAAACACCCAATTCTTGGGCTTCTCGTATCTCGTTCAGGTTGGCTGTGTCAATAAAGAATTTCATGCTGATTTAAGATATTATTAAATATATAGATAAGTACCGAGAGAAGAATCGATTTGAATGAAAATATTGTTCTTCAAGGTGAAAAGAGGCAATGAAAAAGGCAAATCGAACATCGCACCGCTACAACCACCTACCCTTGCTCGCTTCCGCACCTGGGGGATTCAGCAGGAGCTGGTCGTGCCGATTTGCCGTTGCAAAGATAGGCAAATGAAATTTGGCTTCAAAATAACCCCGAACTTGCAATTCTACACCAAAAAAATAGGATAAATAGTGCATTTTATAAAAATTGCGTTTTAATAAGCAAAAATTGGAAATCTTAATCTTCGCACCTGAAAAGAATAGTCGCATTGTATATTCTTTTCATCTGATATTCAGTCAAATACTTAAGGTGCCACACCAAATTACAACCGACAAAGAACATTATTTGTCGTACGAAGGCCCAAAATTTGTGTACAGAAAATCACCCTTAGACAAGGGATTGTTTTTCTATTCGGCCGATTTGCTTTTTGAAAAAGGAATAAAAAACCTGTCGGTTCAGGTACAATCATGGCAAGATTTGCGCATTCTATTTGTGAACGAAAACTATGGCGCCTTGCCTTTCGATCCATTCGCAGCTTCTTTTTATTTGGTAACCCGATACGAAGAATACAATGCTCCAAGACGCGATGCACACCAAAGGTTTGAACACAACCGCAGCATTGCAAAACGTAATAACTTCTTGCACATACCAGTTGTAAATTATTATGCTGAATTGGTGAAAAACAAATTGTTGGAGCATTATCCCAACTTGTTTTTTCCTGAACTATCGTACAATTACCTTCCTACCATCGACATCGACAATGCCTATGCCTACAAACACAAAGGCCTGTTGCGCATGCTTTCTACCATCTTAGAAAGTGCTTTCAAACTAAAATTTGAAAATGTAGAGAGAAAAATAAAAATATGTTTCGGCAAAGAAACAGACCCTTACGACACGTATGAAAAACAATTTGAGATACACGAACGATACCATCTCAAGCCTCTCTATTTTATATTAATAGGCGATTTGAGCCGATTCGACCGAAACTTGGAACATAAAAATCGTCATTTCTTTGAATTGATAAAAAAAATCGCCCAGCGCTATCGTGTTGGATTTCATCCTTCTTATGCATCAAACAAAAAAACAAGCCTCATAAAAAAAGAAAAAGCTCGCTTGGAAAATATTACTGAGGAGCACATCGATTTTAGCCGACAACATTTCTTGAAATTAAAACTGCCAGAAACTTATCAAAACCTGATTGAAAATGGCATAAAAGAAGATTTCAGCATGGGATACTCAAAAGAAAATGGTTTCCGTGCCAGCATATGTACTCCTTTTTACTTTTACGACTTACAAAACGAGCAAATGACCGATTTGCTCGTACATCCTTTTTGTATCATGGACAGCACTATGAAATACCACATGAAGCTACGCTCCGACGATGTCATTTATGCTGTAAAACCCCTTATCGAACAAGTCAAAAAAATGAAGGGCGAACTGGTCACCGTTTTCCACAACGAATCTTTGGGCACTCATAAAATATGGAAAAACTGGGGAGATGTGTATGAAACCGTTGTAAAGGCAGCTTTGCCAAATAAATTTTAGCTTCAAATAGCAAAATGAAATTTGTAAAGCATGCAAATATCGACAAGGCCAAATGGGATGCCTTGGTCGAAAATAGCACCTGCCCTAGCCTCTATTTGTTGTCTTGGTATTTGGATGCCACATGCTATTGGGACGCTATGGTGTGGGGCGACTACGAAGCCGCAATGCCATTTCCCACCAAACGATTTTTGTTTTTCAAAAAGCTATACCAACCCATTTTTGTACAAAAAAGCGGTTTGTTTTATACCAAAAAGTTGCAAGCCCCTATTTTACTCAAAGAATTTTTCAACTGTGGTGTGCCTGGCCAGTTTCATTCATTCAGAATGCACTTTCGTCCTGAAATACTCATTCTAAAAGAAATACTTCCAAAAGGGTACCATATTGAAAAAAAGAAAAACTACCTGCTCGATTTGTGCCAAGACTATCACACTTTGTATCAGCAATTTAACCAAAACAGAAAAAGAAACCTAAAAAAAGCACGGGAATTGGGTTGGGAAACCTTGGAAATCAACAATATAGATGCCGCCATCAAGATGTATAAACAGCATCAGGCCAAAAAACAAGACCGACTTTCGAATGCGATTTTCAAGAATCTGAAAACCATTTTCGAAGAGTGCCAAAAAAGGGGAATGGGGAAATTGTTCAGGTGCACTAACCAAAACGGCAGTGAACTTTCGTATGGTTTTTTTGTTGAATACCATAAACGCATCTACTATTTATTTGGGGCGATGAACGACGAAGGTCGAGAACACAGTGCTATCTCCCTTATTTTTGACGATGTCATTAGAAGCCACGCAGGTGGCGAGTTTATTTTAGATTTTGAAGGAGGAAACATGAAAGGGATTGGGAATTATTTTGCCAGCTTCAACAGTGCTGTAGAAGAGTACCCCTGTGTGTATTTCCCCTGAAAAATATGCAAAATACCTAGCAGTACTTGGCTTAACTGGCTGTGCTTGCTACTATAATTAAATTTAATAATTACCTTTGCGCCCTATTTATAAAATTGGGCTTACTTCGTCCTCTTAACACTCATTTTACATGAAACTATCCGAGTTCAAATACGATTTACCAAACGAAAAAATCGCGCTTTATCCCACCGAAAATCGTGACGAATCGCGTCTAATGGTCATACACCGTGATACTAAAAAAATAGAACACAAAATTTTCAAAGAGGTTTTAGAATATTTTGAGGAAGGCGATGTGCTTGCCGTAAACGATTCCATGGTCTTTCCTGCCCGATTGTATGGAAACAAAGAAAAGACTGGAGCAAAAATAGAAGTGTTTTTGCTGAGGGAACTAAACAAAGAAGCCCGTTTGTGGGACGTTTTGGTAGACCCTGCCAGAAAAATTCGCGTGGGCAACAAATTATACTTTGGCGATAGCAACTTGGTGGCCGAAGTCATCGACAATACAACCTCGCGCGGCAGAACTATTCGTTTTTTATTCGATGGCGATGAAAAAGATTTTCGCAAAGTAGTAGAGGAACTTGGGGAAACTCCTTTGCCCAGGTACATCAAACGAAAAGTAGAAGAAGAAGACAGAGACCGCTACCAAACCATATTCGCCTCGAAAATTGGTGCTGTTGCCGCTCCCTCTGCTGGCCTTCATTTCACCAAACAACTCATCAAACGGCTTGAACTCAAAGGTGTCGACACCATTCCGATGACTTTAGATGTTGGATTGGGCTCTTTTCGTGCCGTAGATGTGGAAGACCTGACAAAACATAAAACCGATTCTGAGCACTTCTCCATAAGCGAGCAGCTGGCCAACAGGGTAAACGATGCCTTAGACAATAGAAAGCGAGTATGTGCTGTGGGAACTACCGTTACACGTGCGCTCGAATCGTCGGTTTCAGCCAACAACCGATTGAAGCCCACCGACAATTGGACAGATAAATTTATATTCCCACCTTACGATTTCAAGATTGTAAACTCCGTTATCACTGGTTTCCATCCGCCTGAATCTACATTACTCATGATGTCTTGTGCTTTTGGTGGTTACGACCTTATTATGAGTGCCTACGAAACAGCGGTTAAAGAAAATTACCGATTCTGTGCCTATGGCGATGCCATGTTAATCTTGTAATGCACATGCAACGGTATGCTATCATAGTGGCAGCCGGCACTGGATCTCGTATGAACAGCGGGCTTCCCAAGCAATTTTTACTACTTGCAGGGAAGCCCGTTTTATATTATAGCCTGAAGGCTTTCTTTGAAAACGACACTTCGACTATCCAAGTGGTAGTGTTGGCCAAACAAGAAGTTACTTTTTGGAAAGAAATGTGTCAAAAGCACAAGATTCAGATACCTCATCAAATAGTGATTGGAGGCAATACCCGCAACGAATCGGTGCGTAATGGTCTTAATTTTCTAAGTGGAGAAGGCATTGTGGCCATACACGATGGAGCCAGACCATTTGTCAACAATGAAATTATTGAAAATTGTTTCCTTTCGGCTGAAAAGAATGGTTCGGGTGTGGCATGCGTAAAAGTCAAAGATTCTGTTCGACTAGTAAAAGAGAGTGGAAACTCCGCTTTAGAAAGGGATTCTTTACGGTTGATGCAAACACCCCAAACTTTTCAACTATCCCTGATAAAAAAAGCGTTTGAACGCTTGGGAGATTCTAATTCGACCGACGATGCCACGGTGGCTGAAAAAGCAGGACACGAAATACACTTGGTAGAAGGCAGCTACCAAAACCTAAAAATAACGACTCCTGAAGATTTGATTTTGGCCTCTGCTCTTCTAAATTAGAGCACCATCAACGAAGCATTGGCTACCTCTTCGGGTGTAACCTGGTAAAAATGTTCGTGAATACTGAAGGGTTTTTCACCATTCAAAGTCTCTTTCACATAATTCCCATCTTCCAACACAAAATAGCTGTTCATATTGTCTTTTATGTTGCAGGCTAAAATATTGATGGCCTCTTGTTTAAGCTTTGGATTGGTAATTAGGAAAAGACATTCAATGCGACGCTCAAAACTGCGTACCATGATGTCGGCACTGCCACTATATACTAATGCTTCGCCAGCATTGTGGAAATAATAAATGCGAGTATGCTCAAGAAAATCGCCCACGATGGAGATCACGGAAATATTTTCGCTCAACCCTTCACGGCCAGGTCGCAAGCAGCAAATACCCCGCACAATAAGCGTAATACGAACGCCGGCTTGTGAAGCCTTATACAACTCATCTATAAAATCTTTGTCTTGTAAAGAATTCACTTTTATTACAATACGCGAAGGGACTCCTTTTTTAGCATTTTTTGCTTCTTTTCTTACCAATTCCAGCAACTCCTTCTTCATTTGAACTGGTGCTGTAAGAAGGCGTGAATATTCGTAAGGCCTTGAATTGCCTGTAATCACATTGAAAAGTTCGTTTACATCGTTGGCAATGGTTTCGTCGGTAGTAAGCAACCCAATGTCTGAATAAATTTTGGAGGTGTCTTCGTTGTAATTACCTGAAGAAAGGTGTACATATCGCACCGTATTTTTATCTTCTTTTCGTACAACCATCAAAAGCTTGCAATGGGTTTTCAACATGGCCACGCCATATACTACAAAAGCCCCCGCTTTTTGAAGTCGTTGGGCATTTTCCAAATTGCGCTCTTCGTCAAATCTGGCTTTTACTTCAAAAAGCACCGAAACGTGTTTACCCTTCAGGGCTGCTTTTTCCAATGCATCTACAATCCGCGACTTTTTAGCCAATCGGTAAATGGTGATTTTGATTGCTAGAACATCTTTGTCCTCAGCAGCTTGTTCTAGCAAGTCCAACATGATTTCGATGCTGTTGTATGGATGATGCATCAAAATATCTTGTTGTTTTAGCTTGTCGAAAAGCTTTTCTTTTACATGCACTGGATAGCTTACGGGCATCACACAGGGCATTGGGTTTGTACTTTGTTCGGCAAACTGTGGATTGTTCACCAATTGCCACAAGCATGTCATATCCAACAAGTTGTTAAGAATGAAGATATTGTTGTCTTCCAACAAAAAACTTTTTTTCAACCACTTCAACAAATATTCGGAATAACTGCCTTCAATATCCAACCTTACTACACGACCAGTAAGGCGCTTCTTCAGTTTTTTCTTTATTTCTTCTACAAAATTTTTGTCAAGGTCTTCTACATCAACTTCTTCAAAATCGCCATTTCGAATGATTCGAAACAACGACGAAGACACAATGTGTACATTTCGGAATAGGTCAGCAATTTTCCACCGAATGATTTCTTCGATTGGAAGTAGTTTAATCAAATTTCCTACTTCTATACTGTAAAATCGGGGCAAATTGGAAGGTACTTGTACAAAACTCACCTTTTTCTTTCCCAAAGTTTCGGTTACCACCCCAAAAATGAGGGTTTTATTCAACAGCAGAGGCAAGGCGCTGTTGCCATCGGCTGTAAGGGGAGTAAGCATGGGGTAAATGGTCGATTTAAAATAATCAGATACGCCCTCCAACTCGTGTTCTTCCAAATCATCGCGCAACACAATCTTGAAGCCGTTTTCTTCAAATTTCGGCATCAGTTCGGCGTTGAAATACTCGTAGTATTCGTTCAGAAAAAATTGTGCATCGGAAAACAGTTTTCTCTTGAATGGCAATGCTTTAAGTCCGCAATAGTCTGTTCTTTCCTTGCCAAAATCGATGTAATTGTACAAACTGCCAACCCGAATCATGAAAAATTCATCCAAATTAGAGAAGGCGATGGCGGCAAACTTCAATCTTTCAAATATGTTGCGACGCTCATTGTGCGATTGGGCAAACACCCTATGATTGAATTGTAGCCAACTTAAATCTCGGCTCAAGTAGCGACTTTTGCGTATTTTCTCGTTGTCCTTGCGGTTCAAAAAATCCTGCAATCGCAACATGTATAGTTTCTTGAGCCTATAATAGCTATCAATTACTTTGACAGGAAAAATATGCTTTTTGAGTAGGTTCACAAAGAATTAATCAGCTTGCGACAAGCCGCTTTGATTTAAATAGAAAGTAATAATACACAATTTGCCACAAAAAGACAATTTTAGCCGTGTGAGAAAAGCCTTAAAGACTAAATTCTTTTACTGTGTCTATAAAACACCGCACCTTGTCGGCTTCAATGTCGGGGTATACGCCATGTCCCAAATTGGCAATGTGTTGAGGCCCAAATGCATGAAGCATTTTTCTTGTTTCAAGTCTAATATTATCGAAAGAAGAATATAGCAAGGCTGGATCCATGTTACCTTGCAAAACTTTCTCTTTTCCAACCTGTTGGCGGCTCCACTCGGGATCCATGTTCCAATCCAAACCTACTACTTCACAAGGAAAACCGTCAAAATCTTTCAATGAGAAAAAAGCTCCCTTAGGAAAAACTACAACCGGCACTTCAGTAATAGCCTCGCATATTTGACGAATGTAGGGCAAAGCAAACAAGCGGTAATGTGCAGGTGAAAGAATACCTGCCCAAGAATCGAAAAGCTGTACGATGTTAGCACCTGCCGCTATTTGATCTTTCAAATAAGCGATGGTGGAATCGGTGATAAGTTGCAACAGCCTGTGTGCAAATGTGGGTGAGTTGTACAATAAAGATCTAGCAACCGAAAAAGTTTTGGAACCTGAACCTTCTGTCATATAGGCAAAAATAGTCCAGGGAGCACCTGCAAAACCAATCAACGGCACACGGCCATTAAGTTCTTTTTTGGTGAGTTTTATTGCCTCAATCACATAGCCGTAATCGGCAGCCGAACTCACGTGCAGTTTTTTCAAATCATCTTCGTGGCGAATTGTTTCAGGAAACCAAGGACCCTTTTTTTCCTGCATTTCATAAGGCAATCCCATTGCCTCGGGTATCACCAAAATATCGGAAAAAATAATAGCAGCATCTACCCCCAAAATATCGACAGGCTGTATTGTGACTTCTGCAGCCATTTCGGGCGATTTTACAAACTCGACAAAATTTTTCGCTTTCTCCCTTACTGCCCTATATTCAGGTAAAATTCTTCCTGCTTGTCGCATTACCCACACCGGTGTGCGTTCTGTTTTTTCACCTCGGGCTACACGCAACAAAATATCGTTTTTTATATTTTCCATTCAACTAACTATGGGTTTTATGCACCCAGCCTAACCCTTGGGTCGACCACAGCATACAAGATATCCACCAAAATATTGACCACCACAAAAACAAGTGCTATAAATAAGGTACAACCCATTACCAACGGAAAGTCAAGATTTTCTACTGCTTTGATACTTACTAAGCCCAAGCCTTTCCAATTGAAAATTAATTCCACAAAAAAAGCACCCGCCATCAAAGAGGCCAACCAACCCGAAACAGCCGTAATGACCGGATTTAAGGCATTTTTCAAAGCATGTTTGAAAATAATCGCGGCAGTAGAAAGCCCTTTGGCCTTGGCTGTTCGAATGTAATCTTGCGACAATACATCGAGCATGGAACTGCGCGTGAGCTGCACGATAATAGAAAGAGGCCGTATGCCCAAGGTCAAAGCCGGCAAGACAATGTTGCGAAGCTCCAAATGTTTGCCATATATTGGGTCGGTGACCCACAACTGCCCCGTCAGATTCAACCCTGTATATTCTGACCAATAAAACCCAAACAAAACAGCCATAAGAATTGCCACCACAAATGATGGGGCAGAAATGCCCAGAATGGAAGTGCTCACAAGAAAATGATCGGTAAAACTGTTTTGTTTCAATGCGGCCACCACTCCAAAAGCAATACCCAAGAATGTGGCAAACAACATGGCGACAAATGCCAACCAAAAAGTGCCCGATACATGTTCCATGATGATATTCGACACCAATCGATGGTTTTGAAACGAACGCCGCATGTACGGAAATTTTGAAACCAAGGCATACTGCCCTGCTGTGCACCATACGGAATAGTCGTATTTTTCTTGGTTTTCGCTACTATTTTGATGTATGGAAATAGGAAGTAAATCGTTGAAATACAATACAAACTGTTTGGAAATGGGCTTGTCTAAACCCAAGTCCTTGGCTATAGCTTCACGTGTCGACACATCGGTACGCTGACCTGCCATCATGGCTACAGGATCGCCAGGAAGTGCGTGGAAAATAAAAAACACGATAACCAATACCCCGAAAATGACCAGGGTTCCATAAAAAAGTCGGTTAAAGATGTAACGAAGCATTTCTAGTTTCAAATATAAGAAATACCGGTGCGAAAGCTAGTTGGCAAAATTGCTGAATGGAGAAAAGAGACCGAATCAGTGATAAAAATAATATTTCAAAACCTGCAATATGCCCAAAAAAAGAAAGGTCACTGCTATGACATAATTGAAATACCGTACCATACTCGACGATAATTTTTTCTTGATTTGACGAGTAAAAAAAGCCACCAAAGCCAGTAAAATAAAGGCCCCAGCCGCAGCGCCCGCCACAAAACATATTTGATGCGAAATGTCATGCACATTCAACCATTTAGAGTCGGCTGCTATACCAGCGGTCACCAGCCAAAAGGCAAAAATCATTGGGTTGAAAATGCCAATCAGAACCCCTTTCCAAAAAGGATGCAAATGATGTTTACTTGAAGTAGGATACGATTCAAATTCTATTTTTTGTTTGTACTGCGAAAACAAGATGTACACCCCAATACCACATAAAACAGCGGCCGTCATTATATGGAAAGCAAATTCGACAGTGCGAAAAGCCGACAGATATTGAATGGCCATCAATGCCAAAAAACAATGAGGCAATTCGGGAAAAGAAGCCCCAAAAGCAAGCCAAAGTCCAGCTCGTGTATTTCGGTTCAACACCGTGTGCATCACTGCCAAGTTGCTCGGACTTGGGGGCACAGTACCTAAAAAACTGGCGATAAAAGTGAATGAAAAAAGGGCAAACATGATGTAAAGAAACAAAAAAGGCCCCGAAGTGTCGGAGCCTTTTTGACAATAAATCTAATTTAAATTAACCAATCGAAATGCGCTTGAAAGCGGTGACGGTGAGGCCACTATTTACTTCGTTCAATATTTGGGCAATGGTTTTGCTACTGTCTTTCACAAAGTCTTGGTTCAACAAGGTGTTGTCTTTGTAGAATTTGTTTAGTTTACCAGCGGCAATTTTTTCAAGCATGGCTTCAGGTTTGCCTTCGGCACGAGCTTGTTCTTTTCCGACTTCGATTTCGCGTTGTACCATTTCAGCAGAAACTCCGTCCTTGTCAACAGCAACTGGTTTCATGGCGGCAATTTGCATGGCTACATCTTTGCCAATAGCCGACACATCTTTACCACCTGTATTTTTCAAGGCCACAAGCACTCCTAGTTTTCCATTGGAGTGAATGTAGGAAACTACTTCTTCTTCAGACAAGTTTTCGTACGCGGCTATCACCAATTTCTCACCGATTTTACCTGTAAGATCTACAATGTTGTCTTGAATGCTTCTGCCATCGGCCAAAGAGAAAGTAAGCAGTTCATCGATTGAAGATGGATTTTGGGCAACTGCCACGTCCAAAATCGCTTGACCAAGGTTTCTGAAATCGGCAACCTTTGAAACAGGTTCTGTTTCGCAGGCAAAAGCAATGAGTTTGCCATTTTTCTTATCTGCTGAAATGTGGGTAAGGATAATGCCTTCAGAAGTGACATTTTCGGCACGTGCCGCCGATACTTTTTGACCTTTTTTACGAAGAAAATCGATTGCGGCTTCAAAATCTCCATTCGATTCGGTCAAAGCTTTTTTACAATCCATCATGCCGGCACCTGTCATTTGCCTAAGCTTGTTTACGTCTTGTGCTGAAATAGTCGCTGTGGTTGACATATTATGTGTGATTAGGGTTTTAAATTGGTATTAAACAAAAAAGATTGAGCCTTAGAGACTCAATCTTTTGAATATGATTAACAAAAAGATTACTCTGAGTCTTCTACATTCAGCGCAACAGGTGTTTCGCTTGCTTCGGCCTGTACAGTTTCTTCAGGTTTTTCCTCTTCTTCTTTGTCTTTCTTCCTTTCCAAAAGCGCCTCTTCAATAGCTTTGCCGATAGCGGTTGTTACCAAGGCAATCGATTTAAAAGCATCGTCGTTGGCAGGAATTGGGAAGTGAGCCAAATCGGGATTTGAATTGGTGTCGACCATAGCAAAAACAGGGATACCCAGTTTGTGTGCCTCGGCTACAGCAATATGTTCTTTTTTCACATCTACCACAAAAACGGCAGCAGGAAGGCGAGTCAAATCGGCAATACCGCCCAACATCCTTTCTAGCTTTTCTTTTTCACGGCCTATCATCAAACGTTCTTTTTTGGCTAGGGCAATGAAAGATTCGTCTTTCATTTGCTTGTCTATGCCCGACATTTTTTTCAAAGACTTGCGAATTGTGGTGAAATTGGTAAGCATACCGCCCAACCATCTTTCGGTCACATAAGGCATTTTAAGCCTTTGTGCTTCGCTTTCCACAATTTCTTTGGCTTGTTTTTTTGTGGCAACAAAAAGCACTTTACGACCCGATTTGATGATGTTTTTCATCGCAGCGGTGGCTTCGTCAAGACAAGCAACTGTTTTGTTTAGGTCTATGATATGGATGCCATTCTTCTCCATGAAGATGTAGGGCGCCATACGCGGATCCCATTTGCTGGTAAGGTGACCAAAATGAACACCAGCATCCAATAATTCTTTGTAAGAAACTTGAGACATTGTGGGGGTGTATTAACGTTTGCTGAACTGGAATCTTCTCCTTGCTTTTTTCCTGCCTGGTTTCTTGCGTTCTACCATACGAGGGTCACGAGTAAGAAAGCCCTCTTTTTTCAAAGCAGGTTTCACTTCTGTATTGTTTTCGACCAATGCCCTAGAAATCGCCAAACGAATTGCTTCGGCCTGACCGGTGGTACCGCCACCTTTCACATTTACATTGATGTCGTACTTGCCATTTTCACTAAGTGTCTCAAGCGGTTGGGCTACGATGATACGAAGGATTTCGGATGGGAAATATTCTACAAGAGGTTTTTTGTTAACGGTAATTTCTCCTTTGCCCGGTTTTAGGTAAATTCTGGCAACTGAGGTTTTTCTTCTACCAATAGTGTTGGTGATACTCATTTCCTATTTTCGTTAAAACGTAAGAACTTTTGGGTTTTGAGCTATGTGAGGGTGCTCGCTACCTGCATACACATGCAGATTACCAAAGATTTTTCTACCTAAATTGTTTTTAGGCAACATATTTTTAACAGCCAACTCAATCACTTTGTGGGGTTGAGTAGCTAAGTATGTACGAGGTGTGTTGAATCTTTGTCCGCCAGGATGGCCAGTGTATCGAATGTACACTTTGTCATCCATTTTTTTGCCGGTAAGTTTTACCTTTTCGCAGTTGATAACAATCACATTGTCACCGCAATCCACGTTTGGAGTAAAGTTCGTTTTATTTTTGCCACGAAGCACTTTGGCAATTTGAGAACATAATCTTCCCAATACTTGATTTTCTGCATCTACCACTACCCAGTTTTTTTTCACCGAGTCGATGTTGGCGTGTTCTGTTCTGTAGGATAAAGTATTCACTTTCCTTACTGTTTTATTATCAGTGACTTAATTGAAATAGACACCCTTTCCGAAAAAAGGGACACAAAAGTAGCGTTTACAAAACAAAAGTCAAACTAAATTCTAAAAATAAATTTTGGCAGATGGCTTTTTGTGATTTGGTTTGGCAAGTATTACGTAGTTTTCCTTAATATTCGCCGATAGAAAAGTCATAAAAACCTGGTAAAGGCAATACTTGTTATTTTATTTCAACATGTCGTCAAAGAAAAAAGTCCTCATCATTTGTTATTACTGGCCTCCAGCTGGTGGCTCGGGTGTGCAACGCCATCTGAAATTTGCCAAATACTTAGGGCTTTATGGATGGGAGCCCATCATATATACAGTAAAAAACGGCGAATATCCCGAAATTGACAAAAGTTTGCTGAACGAAATACCTGCTGGCATCAAAATTATCAGAAGGCCCATTTGGGAACCATACAGTTTTTACAAGTTTTTTTCGGGCAAAAAAAGAAAAGATAAAATCACTCCCAACTTCTTTTCACAGAAAAACGAAGGTATTCTTCATCAAATTGCCATTTTTCTTCGAAGTAATTTTTTTATTCCCGATGCAAGAATGTGGTGGATAAAACCTTCTGTCAACTACTTGAAGACTTACCTCCAAAAGCATCCCGTAGATGCCATCGTGAGTACTGGCCCACCACATAGTCTGCATTTGATTGCCAAAGCATTGAGAGAGGAATGCCAAATTCCTTGGATGGCCGATTTTCGAGACCCTTGGACAAACATCGATTATTTCAAGAAGCTTTCATTACTTCCTTTTGCTGAAGAAAAACACAAACGCTTGGAAAAAGAAGTACTACAAACTGCCGACCGAGTAGTGACGGTAAGCAATACTTGGGCAAAAGAGCTGGCCGAAATTGGAGAGCGCAAGGTGGAAGTTATTACCAATGGCTTCGACGAAACTGACTTTGCCAAAGCAAAGTCAACACTTGATGAAAAGTTCACGATTGTACATCCCGGCATGTTTAGCAGGGCGCGCAACCACGAAGTATTTTGGCAGGCCTTGTCTGAATTGAAAGAGGAGCACCCCTTCTTTGCCAAAGATCTAAAAATTGATTTTTACGGCATTACCGATTCTTCCGTACCCCAATTGGCCAAAAAATACGGCTTCGAAAATTATGTACACTTGCACGATTACCTGCCTCACGACGCTATCGTAAACGTGATGTCTTCTGCGTGGCTTTTGCTGTTGTCGGTGCACGACAGTCAAAACCTACAAGGTTTTGTACCAGGCAAACTTTTTGAATATTTGGCTTCGAAACGGCCCATATTGTGCATAGGCCCAGAAAATGGCGACTCGGCATACATTATATCTGAAACAAAATCGGGTCTGGTGTCGGGTTTCAAAGACAAGGACAAACTGAAAATTCACATTATGGTGTACTACAACGACTATGTGAATGGCCAAAAAGAAAACAAACAAGCAGATGTTACCAAATACACCAGAAGAGTATTAACCAAGCAATTGGCCAATATTTTGGACAATATGATGCTCAGTTATTTACATTGATTTTAAAACACAATTTATGAAATATTATTTTTACGTTTCGACTTTTCTTATGAGTGTCATTACTCAAAGCGTATATGGGCAAACAGTATCCAAATACATTGTGGTTGAACAATTTGGCTACAGAACCTCCGCCAAAAAAGTAGCCGTATTGCGCGACCCGCAAACTGGTTTTGACGCTGCCGAATCGTTTACTCCTTCCAATAATTATGCAGTGATTGACACCAAAACCATGAACTCTGTATTCACCGGAACACCCACATTGTGGAAAAATGGCACGACCGACGCAAGCTCGGGAGACAAAGCTTGGTGGTTCGATTTTTCGAGCGTAAACACTCCAGGCAGTTATTATGTACTTGATGTAGACAACAATGTACGGTCTTACACTTTTTCCATCTCCGACACGGTTTATAAAAGTATTTTGAAAGCAGCCATCAGAATGTTTTTCTACCAAAGAGCAGGTTTTGCCAAAGAAGCCAAATATACTGGCGTAGGCTGGTCGGATGGTGCAAGCCATTTGGGACCCTTGCAAGACAAAAATTGCCGTGCCTTTAATGCCAAAAATAATTCTGCCACCGAAAAAGACTTGCATGGAGGATGGTACGATGCAGGCGACCAAAACCGATATACCCCCTGGACCGCCGATTATGTTGTAACTCTTTTGCAATCGTATCGAGAGAACCCTTCTGTTTTTACCGATGATTACAATATTCCTGAATCGGGAAATGGAGTGCCTGATATTTTGGATGAAACGAAATGGGGCATTGATTGGCTTTTGCGTATGAATCAATCCAATGGTTCTTCGCTCAGTGCTTTGGGCTGCGACCAAGCAAGTCCTCCCTCAAGTGGAAGAGGGCAAAGTATTTATGGTTTTGCCAATACAGTTTCCACCCTCAAATCAGCTTCTGCTTTTGCGGTTGCCGCCAAAACCTACAGAGCTTACGATCCCATAAAGTATGGCCCATTTGCCGATACTTTGCAAGCAAGAGCCATAAAAGCTTGGAAATGGGGAATTGCCAATCCGAGTGTCATTTTCAATAACGGTGGCGCAACGGGAATTGGGGCAGGCAATCAGGAAACAGACTCGCTCGGCCGATTTACTGCCAAAATGGGCGCCGCATTGTTCCTTTACGACCTTACATCCGACACCAGCTACCTTAATGTTTTCGAGAAAAACTACACCACATTGCCACTTTTCCAATGGTATTATTATGTAAGCCAGTACTTTGACGAAGGTCAAGACTTGTTGTTATACTACCTTTCATTGCCCAAAATCAAAACTTCTGTTGCCAACAGCATCAGAAATTATTTCAAAACTGCCTTGAACAAAACTGGTGATTATGCCAATGCTTTGAAGCAAAACAACGACCCTTACAGGGCTTTCATCAAAGACTTCAATTGGGGTTCTACTCGTTATTCGGCCTTGTATGGGTTGATGTTTTGGAAAATGCAACTCTACGACCTTGAGCCCACTAACAATGCCTTTTACCTGAGCGCATCGGAAGAATACTTGCATTATTTACATGGTCTTAATCCTTTACAACAAGTATTTTTGACCAACATGTATGCGTATGGTGCCGAAAAAAGTGCCAACGAAATGTACCACACTTGGTTTTGCAACGGCAGCGCGGCTTGGGACAGGGTAGGCACTTCAACCTATGGTCCGCCACCTGGCTATTTGCAAGGTGGCCCCTATTCGGGATATAACTGGAACAGCTGCTGCCCAAATAGTTGCGGTTCTACTTCCAACAATGCCGCTTGTTTTGCCGAATCGATAACTCCACCCAAAGGCCAACCTATTCAAAAAGCCTACAAAGATTTCAATACGAGCTGGCCTTTGGATTCGTGGCAAGTAACCGAACCGAGTGCCGGTTACCAAACTCCCTACATTCGACTTCTGTCAAAATTCACAATGCTTGAGGAAAACCTCACGTTATTGCCCAACGAAAACATCAGTTCTACAAATTCACTCCTTGTATTCCCCAATCCTTCTCTGAATGGCAGCACTTTGAAAGTGAAATGGCCTGATTACACTACCCAACAAATTGAAATATTGGATCTTGAAGGAAGCATAATCGCCTCCTGGAAAATTGAACCCAATCAAAAAAGCATCGAAATATCGAACGAAAAATTGGTGCCTGGCATGTACATTGTACTGGCCAAAACGAATAAAGGACTTTTGAAATCGAAGATTACGATACAATAAACATTTGTCAATTTTGGCAAAAAGATTTAGCGATGATACTGAAAGCTCGGACGACTTCCATTTTTTTAACATTGACTTTTTTGTTTGCTCTGATACAAACCATACAGGCTAAAAACGAACCTTCGATGGTGAAAGTGGCTGCCAGCGATCCCAACTTTTTGTATGTAGGCAGGGTGGTGAAAGAAAAGAACAAAGTGGTGTTCTCGTACCCAGGTGTGACCATCTTAGCCAATTTTGAGGGTGATGCTTTAGACCTCTTGTTCAATGAGTTGGGTATTGGAGGAACTGAGCACACCAACTATCTACAAATAACGATAGACAAGGGCACACCCATCGTACTGGCACTGCAATCGGATGTGGCGGTGTACCAAATTGCCCGAAACTTGTCGAAAGGCATACATTCATTAGAAATTTTCAAACGCACCGAAAGCAGCGTAGGAACAGTCGAATTTTTAGGCATTCGTTTGAGCAAGGGTTTTGGGCTAATAGCACCCCCTATTTTGCCCAATAGGAAAATGCTTTTTATCGGAAATTCCATCACCTGCGGCTTTGGCAACGACACCATCATTCCCAGCAATCCCAATTCTGGTTTTCGGTCAAAAAACGAAAATAATTACAATGCTTACGGTGCCATTACAGCAAGGGCTTTGGAAGCCCAATATGTAGCGTTGGCTTATTCGGGACGCGGTATCACCAAAAACTACGATGGTTCAAACACTGGTTTGGCTCCTACTTTTTTTCAAGAAGCCATCCCCGATCGTGAAGAATATGCGTGGAAACACTCCCTTTATGTACCCGATATAATACTTATAAACCTTGGCACCAACGACTTTTCGGCTGAAAGACAAGGTTTTGGCAAAATAGATTCGGCTGCATTTGTAGGCAGCTACCTCGATTTTATTGCTGATATCAAAAAACAATACCCCAATGCGACGCTAATATGTGCAGTAGGCTGTATGATGTCCGACTGGTATCCTGCTGGTGCCAAACACTGGACACGCATTCAAAATTATGTGCAGTCGGTAGCAAAACAGCGAAACAAAATGGGCGATACCAAAATCCATTATTTGAAATTCGACCCTCAAAATCCGCCCTATGGCGAAGATTGGCACCCAAGTACTGCCACCCACCAAAAAATGGCCACGACACTCGTCAATTTTATAAATCAGCTTGGTATTTGGTAAAAAACACCTAATTATACAACAAATTATTTTTATGCATTAATTCTTATCCTCTTTTAACAAAAAGAAGAAATGCATTTCCTATTATGAACATTATGGCATTTTATTCTGCATTCAGTATATTTAAACTTCTGCATGCAAATGAACCCCTACCGTTTACCCACTTCTTCCGATCTTTTGCGAAAGCTAACCGAAGAATTGGAAGTGCTGTACGGAAAGAATGAGGCCAAGTCTATCAGCTTTTTGCTAATCGAAAATATTTTTGGCTGGTACAAGACCTATGTGATTGCTGGTGAACCTTTAGAAGGCTTTTCCGACGCCATTTTCGAAAGAATTGCGTCGCACATGACTCGCTTAAAAAAATTCGAACCCATTCAATATGTACTGAACGAAGCCCATTTTTATGGCCGCAAGTATTACGTAGATTCTTCGGTGCTGGTTCCAAGACCCGAAACTGAAGAGCTAGTCTCGCTCATCATAAGCCAACACAAAAGCAAATCGGAAATAAAAATTATTGACATAGGCACGGGTAGTGGCTGTATTTCGATCACGTTGGACAAGGAAATGCCCCCCACCGAAGTATATGCCATGGAAATAAACAAAGATGCGCTAAACATTGCCAGGAAAAATGCCTCACTACTCAATTCCAAGGTGATGTTTGTGCAAGACGATATTTTCAATTTTCAGCCAAGCTACCCCATGTTCGATGTGGTAGTAAGCAATCCACCTTATGTGACCGAATCAGAAAAAGGGCTGATGCACAAAAATGTACTGGACTATGAGCCTTCAATTGCGCTTTTTGTTCCCGACGAAGATCCTGTTCGCTATTACCAAGCTATCGTCCAATTTTGTGACTACTATTTGTTGGAAGGTGGAAAAATATATTTGGAAATAAACGAACGCCTTGGAAACAAAGTGATGGATGTATTGCGCCAACGCAATTACAAAGAAATATACCTGTTCAAGGATTTCAACAACAAAAACAGGATTGTGTCGGCCGTGAAAAGTAACTGATTTTGACGATGGGTTTCTTCCAAAGTATCGACCCTTTTACCTTACAAATAGTCGAGGCACATGCGTGGCATTCTTCGAAAGAAATCGCAACGAAAATAACCAAAGCCGACACAGCCTTTTCTCATTGGAGGAAATTAACACCCCAGCAAAAAGGTGCATTTTTTATAAAGCTATCGGCCGTTCTGCTTAAAAACAAGCTTTATTATGCCCAAATGGCCACCACCGAAATGGGCAAGCCCATCAAAGAAGCCTTGACCGAAGTGGAAAAATGTGCGCTCGTCTGCGAATATTACGCCAAAAATGCCCATAACTACACCCAAGACCAAATTATTGCAACCGAAGCACAAAAAACCTACATCACTTTTCAGCCCCTTGGTATCATTTTGGGCATTATGCCATGGAATTTTCCCTTTTGGCAAGTGTTTCGTTTTGCCATTCCAACCCTCACAGCTGGCAATACCGTATTGCTGAAACATGCGCCAAACGTGTTGGGCTGCGCCAAAATGATTGAAACAGCATTTGTAGAAGCAGGCTTCCCCGAAGGTGTTTTCCAGATCTTGATTACTGATACCAATTCGGTAAAAAGCATTTTGGAAGACAGCCGAGTGAAAGGGGTAAGCCTGACAGGAAGTGAAAAGGCAGGGCGTATAGTGGGTGCTTTGGCAGGTGCCAATCTCAAAAAATCGGTATTGGAACTAGGCGGTAGCGATGCTTTTTTGGTGCTGAAAGATGCCAATATAAAAAAAGCGGCCGAAGTTGGGTTGCAGTCGCGCATGCAAAACGCAGGGCAAGTGTGCATTTCGGCAAAGCGATTTATTGTAGAAGCATCTGTAAAAGAAAAGTTTGTAGAGGAAGTGCTGAATCGAATTACCGAATGGAAGCCTGCCGACCCAAAATTAGAAAGCACCAAAATGGGCCCTATGGCACGCATTGATCTGGCCGAAAATATCGAAAAGCAATATCGAACAAGTTTGGAGCAAGGTGCGGTGGCACTCACTCCCTTTCATAGAGAGCAGTGTTTGGTACAACCCATGATTTTGGATGAAGTACACCCAAATACCGTTGCTTTTTGTGAAGAAACTTTTGGGCCACTTGTCGCCATTGCCACCGTTGAAAACGAACAAGAAGCCCTTGCATGGGCAAACAAAAGCGCCTTTGGTTTGGGAGCCACTATTTTTAGCGAGGATATCGCCAAAGCAGAACAACTTGCCTTGCAAATAAATGCCGGTATAGTGTTTGTAAACGCTCAAGTAAAATCCGACCCTCGATTTCCCATTGGCGGCATCAATAATTCAGGATACGGTCGCGAACTATCTGTTTTGGGAGTCCAAGAATTTACCAATCCTAAAACAATATACATTGCCTAATTTTCTTTCAATGGGCAAAATCTAAACTGATTTCCAATTTTTTAGGCTTACCTAAATTTTTATTTTGATAAATATTGTATTTTCTTTTAGTTTTGTGTTACAATTTTTTATAAATGCCCTTAATTCTACTGTATTTCTGTCTTTTTATAACCGCCTTTTCGGCATTAGGGCAAGAAAAGGGTGTTTTGCGCGGAAAAATAACCGGTGTATCTGGCGAAAAAGTAGAGTTTGCAAATATCGTGGTCATAGGGCAATCGTTGGGCACTACAACCGACAGCTCGGGAAACTATTTTTTGGCATTGCCAGAGGGAAATTACAAGATAAAATTTTCATGTATCGGATTTGTTTCGGAAGAAAGAACGGCCAAAATAATGGCAGGCAAAACGACCAAGCTCGATATAGCTCTTGAAGAAATGGAAAACAGGGCACAAGAAGTGGTCGTGACGGGCACTATGCAAGAATCGTACAAGGCTGCATCGGTAACGCCAGTAGAAATATACACCCCAAAGCTTTTTCAGAAAAACCCTAGCCCAAACCTTTTCAATGCACTGCAAATGGTAAACGGGGTGCGCCCACAACTGAACTGCAATGTGTGCAATACCGGCGATATACATATCAACGGGATGGAAGGGCCTTATACGATGGTGCTTATAGATGGTATGCCCATTGTGAGCTCGCTTTCCACTGTGTACGGACTTATGGGCATTCCAAATGGAATTGTAGAAAGGATAGAAGTGGTAAAAGGCCCCGCATCAACGCTTTATGGGTCGGAAGCAGTAGGTGGTGTGGTAAACGTGATAACGAAAAATCCCACAAAAGCCCCTACCCTTTACAGCGATTTCAATGCCAATACATGGGGCGAATACAATACCGACCTTTCTGCCAAATGGAAACACGGGAAAGTAAATTCACTTGTTAGCCTCAATTATTTCAACTTTAAAAACAGGATAGACAAGAACAAAGATGGATTTACCGACATGACCTTACAAGACCGTATTTCCATTTTCAGCAAATGGAGTTTCGAACGAAAAGAAAATAGGCTAGCTACACTTGGAATTAGGTTGCTGTACGAAGACCGTTTTGGTGGTCAAACCAACTTTCGCAATCAGTTTCGTGGCACCGATTCGATATATGGCGAAAGTATTTATACCAAGAGGGCAGAACTGATTGGCGCCTACCAACTACCGTTTAAAAAGCAAAATGTTGTTTTATATTATTCCTACAATTTTCACGACCAAAATTCGGCCTATGGTACGGCCTTCTTTTTGGCCAAACAGCAGGTTGCTTTTGGGCAATTGGTATGGACTAAAAAACTGGGAAAAAGTCACCAATTGGTGGTGGGCACCGCCGTTCGTTATACTTCTTACACAGACAATACTGCTGCAAGCCGTTGGCCCCAAGACAGCAGCAAATACAAATGGGCAAACACGCTTTTGCCAGGAATTTTTTGGCAAGACGAGGTTGCAATTTCGTCCAAAAGCAAATTGCTAGTGGGCAGCAGATTGGATGTGCACCCTATTCATGGTTACATCCTGAGTCCGCGTCTAGGTTACAAACTCCAGCCACATCGGTATCATAGTCTAAGGTTGAATACGGGCAACGGTTTTAGGGTGTTGAACGTGTTTACGGAAGACCATGCTGCCCTAACAGGTGCGCGCAAAGTGGTTTTTGAAGAAAATTTACAACCCGAAAAATCGTGGAACGGCAATGTAAATTATACAGCCTACTTACCCTTTGAAAAGGGCTTTATTAATCTCGACGCATCGCTTTTTTACAATTATTTTAGCAACAAAATAATACCCGACTATTTGTCCGATGCCAACAAAATCGTGTACAAAAATCTTGAGGGCTATGCTA
>JBIKRJ010000114.1:0-7657 GCA_044349205.1 Cytophagales bacterium
AATTTTTATGCGCGGCACTTGAATACTATCAAAAACACCATTGAATCTTTGTCTTTTTCGCCACAAAATATATTCATTTCTATTCATGAATTGGCTTCCGACGAAGTGTATGGGCAACAGGGTTTTCAAAATGAAAAT
The DNA here is from genome assembly GCA_044349205.1 of Cytophagales bacterium. Lineage (GTDB taxonomy): Bacteria > Bacteroidota > Bacteroidia > Cytophagales > UBA9547 > UBA9547. The sequence continues at coordinate 139 of JBIKRJ010000114.1, forward strand.
TCTTTTTTGTTTCAACTCCTGAAAATACAGCACGAGCTTTCACAGTATGTCCAGTTAAAAAATCAAGTTGGACTGCTGAGTATTGCCTCTTCATACTTCAATGCGCCATTTTTCTATGCCACGCAAAGCGACATCTCGTTGGAGGCAATGCCGCAAGTGGCTTACCAATTATTGCAAATGCTGAATGCTAGGTTGGGGAAAATGAAAAAATGCGTGATAGTTGATTTGGACAACACCCTGTGGGGAGGCATAGTTGGCGACGATGGTTGGGAAAACTTAGAACTTGGTAATTTGAAGCGTGGAAAGGTGTTTGAAGACATTCAGTTGTGGCTTCGTGAGTTGAAAGATAGGGGTGTTGTGCTTGTGGTTTGCAGCAAAAATGAAGAATCGACTGCAAAAGAGGTTTTTGAAAAACATCCTGATATGGTACTGGACTTGGAAGATTTTGCATTCTTTGTCGCCAATTGGAAAGCAAAATCTGAAAATGTGCATCACATTTTAGCATCGCTCAACATTTCGGAAGAACATGTCCTATTTCTCGACGACAATCCAGCCGAACGTGCGCTTGTAAAAGAAATATTCCCAAGATTAACAGTTCCCGATTTGCCCAAAGACCCATCTGATTGGATTGTTTTTCTGCAAAAACAAAATTTATTCGAGGCAGCAAACCTTAGCGAAGAAGACCGATTCCGTACCAAAAAATACCAACAAAACGCAAGGCGAAATATGTCGGTACAAGATATTGCCAGCATTGAATCGTATCTTAAAAGCCTTGAAATGAAGGCAAAAATTTTACCCATCGATTCATTTACACTACCGCGAGTCGCTCAATTATTGCAACGCACCAATCAGTTCAATTTGCGCACTGTGCGACATTCCGAAACTGAAATCACAAAAATGTTGAAAGAGGATTGCATAGGATTTGCCTTCAGCTTGCAAGACAAATTTGGAGAAGAAGGCATTGTGAGCACTGTACTTTTGAAAAAAGAGACTGACTATTTTACTGTCGATACTTGGGTGATGAGCTGCAGGGTTTTCGGTCGCGGACTTGAAATGCTGGTTTTCAATGAAATAGTGCGACTCGCCATCTTGCATAAAAAGAAAATAAAAGCCGAATACATACCATCTTACAAAAACCAGCTTGTGAAAGACAAGTTGAAAGAAATGGGCCTGATTGAAATTGATGGCGTATTTGAACTATCGCCAACTGAAAAAAACCTACAAACACACTACATCGAACTATGACACATGACTACAATATATTGCCGGAAGTTGAAGCCATTTTTCGAGAGGTATTTGAAGATTCAACACTCAAGTTAGAAGAAAGTAACACCGCCCAAGATATAGCAGCGTGGGATTCGGTACAGCATTTGTTGTTGCTGCATGCATTAGAACAACATTTCTTCATAAAATTTACCTTGGAAGAAATGATTTCATTCCAAAACGTAGGGGATATTTGTGCTAGCATAAAGCAAAAGCTCGATAAGTGAAGCTTAGACACATTCAGAAAAAAGATTTAGCGCACTATTTGCATTCGGCAGAATACAAAAACACCCCTGTCGTTCCTATCACCGAACAAAGAGTACGGTCGCAAAGCCTAAATCCCAGGGCCGAACCCGAAGATGTTGTTTTGATTGTAGCAGAAGGCGAAAAAGGAAAAGTGTTGGCTTTCATTGGCCTTTTGCCCGATTACTTATTTCTTCCCGAAAAAAAGAAAATATGGTGGATAAGTTGTTGGTGGTCAAATCCTTTGGAAGGAAAAACATTGGGTGCGCCATTGCTGCTTGCGGCTTATCAGGTAAGCCAGGGTTGTCTTTTGGCCGATGCTAGTCCCGATGTTTTGCACTTCTATTTTAAATCTAAACTTTTCTATACACCAGAGGCCAAGCCAGGAATAAAACTGTTTTTTAAACCCTTGCTTAAAAATGTCTTGCTCAGAAAAATACCCTCTTTGAAATTTATTAGCCCACTAATGGCCTTGTCGGACTGGTTGATTTCGATTTTTTATTTCCCATTTTACTGGGCAAACAGTCTGTTTTTTTCATTGCCCTCAAATCTGAAAGTGCAAGAAATAGAAGTGGCCAACTGGCCTTTGCCTGAAAAAAACAACCTTTTTCAGCGAGATAAAGATGTTTTGACTTGGATTGTGGCATTTCCTTGGATTATAGCTCGTACAAAAAATCAAGGAGAAAGACCTTATCCTTTTAGTTCTAGTGCCAAACGATTTCGTAATCACATTTACACTGTAAAAGAAAATAAAGTAGAAATAGCTCATTTGTTTTTGACCGAACGAGATGGTGTTTTCAAATTGCCATATTTGCACCTAGTTCACGGCAAGGAAATGGTTGTATGCAAAGTTTTGGTACACCTTTTATGCCAAAAAGGGGCTTCAGAATTTACCACTTTCCATGAAGGACTGACTGAAACATTCAAAAAAATGAAACTTCCTTTCATGTATCGACACGCAACATCTTATCAATATGTGTGGGGCAAAGAATTGGGTGAAAATTTGAATGTCAATCAATTTCAAGATGGAGACGGTGATGCCATTTTCACTTAACACATGAGGTACTTTTTAGACATATCGTATGTGGGCACACGCTATGCAGGTTGGCAGGTGCAAAACAAAAACCCCAACGTAACTACGATACAGCAGGTGCTAAGCAAAGCTCTGTCTACCGTTTTGCGCAAAGAAACCGAATGTTTTGCGAGTGGCCGAACCGATGCGGGCGTACATGCTACCCACCAAATAGTACAGTTCGACACCATAGAACCTATTCAATTGCACCGATGGGTTATCAAGCTCAATTCTTTGCTTCCACACGACATAGTGGCCAATAAAGTGCTACCTGTAAGACTAGAAGCAAGCGCCCGTTTCGATGCCGAATCCAGAACCTATTTGTATAAAATTTCTACTGAAAGAAATCCTTTTCTTGTAGAACGTGCCCTATTCGTGTATAAACCCATAGACCTAAATTTGATGAACGAGGCAACCAAAATATTATTCCAACATGAAGATTTTGAAGCCTTTAGCAAAGTACACACGGACGTAAACCATTTTATTTGCCACATAAAAAAAGCAGAATGGACGCATGAAGGAGAATTGTTGTGCTTCACCATTCAGGCAAACCGTTTTTTACGAGGTATGGTGCGTACAATAGTAGGCACTCTGCTCGATATTGGTGCGGGAAAAACTTCTCTCAAAGAATTTGAGGCCATCATTTTGCAGCGTGATCGTAAAAAAGCAGGACATGCCGTTTCACCAAGCGGACTGTATTTAACAAATGTGGAATATCCACCTAACATTTATTTGTAAGCTTGTGTTGAACATAGTAGAATGAAAAATCTTATTTCGACTACAGTTTTTTTGATGTTTTCATTTTGGGCAGCAGCCCAAAATGACTCAAGTATTTCGTTGCACATTTTAGACCAAAAAATTTGCATGGAAAAATCGAAACTGAATCTTAGTTTTTCATACTACTACGAAAACAGGAGTTCCAAAAATTTGGTTGTGATAGACTATTACGAACCATGCTTTTGGGAAAAACAACTTGCACAAAAAGACGATTCGCTTTATATGGGGCTATATTTGGTAATAGAAGACGAAAATGGAAAGGTTTTAACTCCACAGCCCTACAACGACACGCTTAATTCTGAATCAAACAGTTCAATTGATGAGGGTTTGGCATTTTACGAGTCTTATTACCGTGGCTTAATAAACGATTACCGTTTCAATACCGCCATTTTACAACCTAGTGCCATGCTTACTGGTTTTTTTTCCATGCGCTTAAACAAAAGAAAATGTTTTCATGCTGGAAGTTTTGCTTTCGACAATACAAAAAAATATACCATACACCTTCAATATCTTGCACCGCACAACTTACGCGAATACGCAAACAAATCGATGTTAAAGAAAAACGAGGAAATGTTTTTGGGTGAAATGCTTTCCAACAAAGTGCCCTTGTGTTGGAAATGACGATAGCTTTAAAAAATCGAGACGGACTCGCTTAGTAATTTTCGCGTTTCTTCCGCAATTGCAACGGCATCGTAACCACATTCTTTGTACAGTTCGTGCTGTTCGCCATGCTCAATTACCTTGTCGGGAATACCTAAGCGCGATACTTTTGCAGTATATCCGTTGTCGGCCATAAATTCAAGAACAGCCGAACCGAAGCCCCCTTGCAAGCAACCATCCTCTACCGTAATCAATTTGCTAAATTGTTTGAAAACACTGTGAAGCAATGCTTCGTCCAATGGCTTGGCAAATCGCACGTCGTAATGGGCAACCGAAATCCCTTCCAACTCTAGCACATCACAGGCTTGCACTACATGGTTGCCTGCCGTTCCAAAACTAAGAATGGCCACATCCGAACCTTCTTTCAATATTCTTCCTTTGCCAATGGGCATTTTCTCAAAAGGTGTTTTCCATTCGGGCATTACGCCGTTTCCGCGTGGATACCGGATTGTGAAAGGGCCCGTGTTTTCACTTTGGGCGGTGTACATCATGTTGCGCAATTCTTGCTCGTTCATAGGTGCCGCCAAAATCATATTGGGCAAGCAACGCATATAGGCAATGTCATAGGCACCGTGATGAGTAGGGCCATCGGCGCCTGCCACTCCTGCCCTGTCCAAACAAAAAACCACATGAAGATTTTGAATACACACATCGTGCACCACTTGGTCGTAGGCGCGCTGCATGAAAGTGGAATAAATATTGCAAAAAGGTACTAATCCTTGCGTGGCCATTCCAGCCGAAAAAGTAACCGCATGCTGTTCGGCAATGCCTACATCGAAAGCACGGTCTGGCATCGCTTCCATAAAGATATTCATGGAAGAACCAGAAGGCATCGCAGGAGTTACCCCCACAATTTTATTGTTGATGTTGGCCAATTCGACTAAAGTATGACCAAATACATCTTGGTACTTGGGCGGTTGTTTTTCGGAATATGTCTTCTGCTGAATTTCGCCTGTAATTTTGTCGAACTTGCCTGGGGCATGCCATTTTACTTGGTCTTTTTCGGCGGGTGCGTATCCTTTGCCTTTAGTTGTAATGCAATGCAAAATCTTAGGGCCAGGAATATTTTTTAAATCGGCTAACACACTGGTAAGATGCTGAATATCATGTCCATCTACGGGGCCAAAATATCGAATATTGAGCGATTCAAAAAGATTACTTTCTTTTAAAAGGGTAGCTTTTATCCCGTTTTCAATCTTGGCCACAATCTCGCGGGCATTTGGGCCAAACTTGCTCACCTTGCCTAAAATATTCCAGACCTCGTCTCTAAACCTGTTGTAGGGCTTGGAGGTTGTGATGTCGGTCAAATAGTCTTTTAGAGCCCCTACATTGGGGTCGATGGCCATGCAATTGTCGTTCAGGATGATGAGCAAATTGCTATTGGAAACACCCGCGTGATTCATTGCTTCAAAAGCCATGCCACCGGTAAGTGCCCCGTCGCCTATTACTGCAATGTGTTGGCGGTTGAGTTCATTTTTAATGTTGGAGGCCACTGCCATGCCCAGTGCCGCCGAAATAGATGTGGAAGAGTGGCCAACGCCAAAAGCATCGAATTCGCTTTCGCTTCTTTTAGGAAAACCCGAAAGGCCTTTGTACACTCGATTGGTGAAGAATTTATCGCGTCTTCCGGTCAAGATTTTGTGGCCATAGGCTTGGTGCCCAACATCCCACACCAATTGGTCGTCGGGTGTATTGAAAACATAGTGTAGGGCTACAGTAAGTTCTACCACTCCCAAATTGGCCGCAAAATGCCCCCCATGTACCGATACCGTATCGATGATATATTGCCTAAGTTCGGTACAAATTTGGTGAAGCTCCAATGGCTCGAATTTTCTCAAATCGGCCGGGGAATTTATTTTGGCGAGCATTTTACCGGGCTTCACAATCATACACTTCTACTTTCTTTTTAAACTAGATTGTGGGAATATAGTTTAAAGCAATGTTATCGATTTCTAAGGCAAGTTACATTTTTTTATTGGAATCATTTTCTTTGCTTTACATTCCCTAAGTTTCCAAAAGAAATGAGTTTTGAAGTAAAACTTCCGCTATTTGAAGGCCCCTTCGATTTGTTGCTGTTTTTTATTGAACGTGACGAATTGGACATTTACGACATTCCCATTTCCAAAATCACTGCCGAATTTTTAGAGTACCTAAAACATCTTGAACATTTGAATATGGAAGTGGCCAGCGAGTTTATTTTAGTAGCAGCCACTCTCATGAATATTAAGTCGAAAATGTTGCTTCCAAGACCCGAATTGGATGAAAAAGGCAACGAAATAGACCCGCGTGAAGAATTGGTCCAAAAACTTTTGGAATACAAAAAATACAAAAGTGTGGTACAAGAATTTATGGCTCTCGAAGACCAGCGGCTTCAACAAGAAAAAAGAGGAAACATTCTTTCTGAATTGAAGAACCTATACCAATCTGAAAATGTGGAAGATGAATTGCAGGATTTGAATTTGTATCGCTTGCTGAAAGTTTTCGAAAAACTAAACCGCCGCTATGAAGTGGAAATGGCAAAACCTGTGCACACAGTGGTGCAATACCATTACACGGTAGACGGGCAAAAAGAATTTATCATTGAAAAGTTGAAAAAACGTACCAAACTCGCTTTTTCAGAATTCTTTGAAGAATTCAAAGAAAGAATTGCAATTGTGTTCAATTTTCTGGCAATATTGGAGATGCTTCAAATGGAAGTGATCAATATTTCCCTTGGAGAAGGCTACAATAATTTTTGGATTGAATTGAAAGAAGGGCAGAAGATTGTCCAAAATTAGACTGACGAAATGGAGTGGTTTTTCACATTGTTGAATTCGCAAGACATTATCCAAAAGGGGGGTTTGGTGTTGGTAACACTGATAGTATTTATGGAAAATGGCTTGTTTTTTGGCTTCTTTTTGCCAGGCGACTATTTACTATTTTCGGCAGGGCTTTTGTGTGGCACCGGCGATTTTAAGGTGTCAATCGGGGTTTTGACAGCTTCCATTTTGACCGCTGCTGTGTCGGGCAGTTTTGTCGGATATTGGTTTGGGAAAGCTTTGGGCAGAAACTTGTACAAAAAACAAGAGACTATGTTTTTCAAACGAAAACATGTAGCACAAACAAGGCTTTACTTTATGAAATTTGGCGGCCGTACGCTCATTTTTGGCCGTTTTTTGCCTATCATTCGCACGTTTGCACCCATTTTCGCAGGCGTTATAGAACTTGATTACAAACAATTTAGTTTTTTCAATATTGCCGGTGGTGTGCTTTGGGTTGTGACTTTGGTAGTGGGGGGTTATTTTTTGGGTGTACGATTTCCAAATTTGCCACACTACATCGAATACATCATTATCGCTTTTTTTGTGGTAACGAGCTTTGTAGTGATACGAACAATGATGAAAGCGAGCATGAGTATGCGCAAAAAAATGAAATCAAAAAAAGTTATATAACCTTAAATACCAAACACAAATACACAAAAAATATTACATAATTTGAATCCAATTTTCCAAAATATACGCGTTG
>JBIKRJ010000115.1:0-7647 GCA_044349205.1 Cytophagales bacterium
AAAACACTTCCGCTCTTAGTTCATTCAAATCTACAATGTCCACCAAGGTGATTTCGGGGTTGGCCCTCATGCCTATTTTCATTGGAAGTTGGTACACATAACCCGAAATTGGGGCATATACGATTTTTTCCAAGCTTATTTTGGCATTTTTAGGGTCTTGAAGCTCTCTGGCGTCTTTTTTCAATACCGCCAATTTGGCTTTGTATGCTTTTTCGGTAGCCAAAGCGCTGTAATATCTTGCTTCGATCGACTGAAAATCGGCAACCGAAGAAACATCGGCAGTGCGCAACTCCGACTGGCGATTATATTCTTTTTCAAGATACACTGCCTCACTGTAGGCACGCATGTAGTCTTGCTGCAACTGTACAAATTCCAAACTGCTAATGGCTAGAATTGGGTCTCCTTTTTGAACCAAACTACCTTCTTGTACAAACAATCTTTCTATTCGCCCCGAAATATTCGAAGATATTTTGGCTTCGAAATTGGCATTCACTCCTATGCGACCGTTGGCATTTACAACAGGGTGCAAGCTTTTGTTCTCAATAGGCGCTTGTGAAATATCCATCAATTGCAATTGTTGGTCGGTGAGCGATAGGAAAGGAGCAGAGTGGTTCGCTTTTTTCTCATCCTCTTTTTTGGAACAACTGGTCAAAATAACAGTGCCAATAAGGAAAGTGGTGAATATGGTTTTGTGCATTTTCATTATAGTTCGCCTTTGATATACAGTAAGTTAATGACAGATTGATTATAATTTTTTAATGCGTCTAAATAACCCAAATCGATTTGGAAAGCTTGGTCAATGTTTTGTAAGTAGAAATAATAGCTAATGGCGCCACTTCGGAAACTTTTCTGTGCGCTTTCAATAATTTGTTTCGATTGCTTGGTTCCGATGGTTTCGAAATAGTCCAAGATTTGGGAATATTGTTTGTACATAGACAGAGCTTGCACAAAATCGGAATAGAGTTTGTTGTTGATTAAGTTGGATTGCATTTGGGCGACCTCTACACCTTTTTTAGCCGATTTTACTTTGGCTCTGTACGACCAAATAGCCAACGGGAAGGTGATGCCGTAGTTTAGCCGATAGTAGGGCGAAGTGTTTGTACTTTGGTTGAAATAGCCAAACATAAGGCCTGGGAGTTGTTTTTGCCTTTCGACGTTGAGTGTGGACTTTGAAAACTCAATTTGTTTTTTGTAAAGCGAAAATATTGGATTGTGCTCCATCACGGTATCTTCAAAATTGATGGTGACGGGAATCGTGGTCTTGGCAAATTTCGAGCTTGGCACATAGGTGCTATCTCCAGGTTTGCCCAAGTACAAAGAAATTTGAAATTGATTGTTCTTTCTTTCAGTAAGGGCTTGGCGCAATTGGTTTTGCACGATTTTGTATTTCGCTTCGCCGTTTATTTTCTCCAAAATCGCAATTTGCCCCACTCTGTAACGTATCTCATTCACTTCCAACAAATCGGACAAAATGGAGTCGTAGCGCTTCAATACACGTTCTCTTTCAATTGAAAATGAAAGGTTGTTGTAAGAAGTTTTTACATTGAATTTCAATAAGTTGATGTTGGTTTCTTTTTCAGTTTCGGCAATTGAAACTTGGGTTTGCAACGATTTTTTCTGTGCAGCATACACAGTAGGAAAATCTAACATTTGCAAAATACTGGCTCTCATTTCGTTTCCTGTTGGAGCTTGAATCAACACTTCGGTATTTGGTAAGTTTAAATACGAGGGTATCAGAGATTTTTGCTGTTCTATTTTAAGAGAAGATGAAATAATGAGCGGATAGTTTTGTAAAGCCATGTCTATCACTTCCTTTTCCGAAATGGCTTTTTGCGCATATCCTATCTCGGTCAATAAAACCAAGAAAAGGAATATCGATTTTTTAAACGGCATCATATCAGGTCCATGTTAAGCTTCGTCCAAACCGTCGGCGTCAGGTTCGTCAGATTTGAATAGAATATAAATTACGGGTAAAACAATCAAGGTGAGCACGGTCGCAGTCAACAAGCCACCTATTACTACCGTGGCCAAAGGTTTGGAAACTTCGCCACCGGCACCTGTAGAAAAAGCCATAGGCAAAAAGCCAAATGCCGCTACAAAAGAGGTCATGATGATGGGTCTAAACTTGTCGGCCAATGCCACTTTTACCAATTCTTCCGTTTCAAGTTCGGTTTCCCTTCCTAGTTTTTTGAAATGGCTGATAAGCAAAATACCATTGAGTACGGCTACGCCAAAAAGGCAAATAAAACCAACACCCGCTGAAATGCTAAAAGAAAAACCGCGTGCCCAAAGTGAGAAAATACCCCCTACGGCTGCAAGTGGAATAGCCGAAAATACCATCAGTGATTCTCGGATTGTACCAAATGTGACAAATAGCAAAGCCAAAATGATAAGCAAAGCAATGGGCAATACCACACTCAATCGTTCTTTGGCTGCAAGCAGGTTTTGGAATTGACCGCCATAGGTGAAAGAGTACCCCAGTGGTAAGTTTATTTTGGCTTCGATTAGTTTTTTTGCCTCGTTCACAACCGACTCAATATCACGGCCTCGCACATTAAAACTCACATTTATTCGACGTTGTCCTTTATCGCGCGATATTTCCGAAGGGCCTATTTCTACCCTTATGTCGGCTACTTGGCTTAGGGGCACTAGGTTTCCATTTTTGTCGCTCAGTAACAGTTGTTTGATATCTTCAATATTGGCACGATAGTCGGAAGATAATCTCACTGACAAGTCGAACCTGCGTTCACCTTCGTAAATGATACCAGCTGTTTTTCCAGCAAAGGCAGTTTGGATGAGTTGATTCACTTTTTCAACTTGAATGCCATAGTAGGCCAACATATTTCGGTCGTAGGTAACCACGATTTGTGGCAAACCACCCAGTTTTTGGACTAAAATATCTTCACAGCCTTTTACATTTTTCAATATCACACCTACTTGTTGCCCCAAATAGGTGAGCTTGTCCAAATCATCGCCCATTATTTTGATAACCACATCGGCTTTGGCACCGCTTATCAGTTCGTTAAAACGGTTTTCGATGGGTTGGGAAATGGTGTAGGTCACACCCGGAAAGTTTTTGTACACACCGGCAATTCTTTCAGTGAGTTCGGCTTTGGTTTTTACTTTTTTCCATTCGTGCTCGTCTTTTAAAATGATTATATTGTCGAAAGCCTCGATAGGCATAGGGTCGGTTGGGATTTCAGAGGTACCTACTTTTCCCACGCAGGTGGCAATTTCGTTCGGAAAGCTATCAAGCAATATCTTTTGTAGTTTGGTAGAAAAATCTTTGGATTCTGTAAGTCCAGTACCTACGGGCAGTCGGGTTTCGATTAGGTAATCTCCTTCGTCAACTCTTGGAATAAATTCGCCTCCCAATTTCATAAAAACTAAAATACCAGCACATAGCAAAACTAGAGCCCCCGCAATAGTCTGCATTTTTTTGGCAATAGCTTTTTCAATAAGTGGCTGATAACCTTTGTAAAAGAAATCCACCAGTTTGTCGGCAAAGCTTTTGTGGTCGCCGTGTGGTTTCAGTACCAATGTGGCCATGGTTGGCACATAGGTGAGAGATAAAATCAATGCGCCCAGAATGGCAAAACTCACGGTCATAGCCATAGGGGTAAACATTTTTCCTTCTATGCCGCTTAGCGTCATAATGGGGAAATACACGATGAGGATGATAAGTCCGCCGAAAACCACCGATTTTTTCACTTCCTTGCAAGCGTGCGCTACTTCTATGTCCTTCAACTTTTTGTCTGTCAAGTTTTTATGGGCTTTCAACGCGATTGCGAGTTGGAATACCACATTTTCAATTACCAGCAGGGCACTGTCTACAATAAGTCCAAAGTCGATCGCGCCCAAGCTCATCAAATTGCCATCTACTCCAAAAATATTCATCAGAATGACGGCAATCATCATTGAAAGCGGAATAACGGAGGCGGCCAACAGGCTGGCTCGAATGTCGCCCAGGAATATAAACAAGACCACTATTACAATTAGGCAACCCTCCAACAAGTTCGCAGTCACCGTTTTAATAGTTTTGCTTATAAGCACCGATCGGTCAATGAAAGGCACTATCTCCAAATCTTTGGGTAGGTCTTTTTCTATTTCACTCAGACTTTTTTTAATGTTTTTTATGACATTCACTGCATTTTCGCCTTTCCGCATGAGCACAACAGCACCTACGGTTTCTCCTTCTCCATTGATGGTCATAGCACCGTATCGCACGGTAGCACCATAGTCAACTTCGGCCACATCTTTGATGTAAACAGGCACCTGGTTGTTTATCTTGATGATGGTTTTTTCAATGTCTTCTAGGTTTTTAATTAGCCCAATACCTCTAATGACAAATGCTGTCCCGTCTTTTTCAATATATGCACCACCTGCATTGCCGTTGCCACCTTCTAAAGCCCTAAATATTTCTTCAAGAGTTACATTGGCGGCACGCATGAATTTTGGGTTCACTTTTGCCTGATATTCTTTAACATAACCCCCAAAACTGCTGATATCGGCGACTCCCTCTGTACTCAACAATTTTTTCCTGACTACCCAGTCCTGAATAGTGCGCAGATCTGAAAGTGTATAAACCGAATCTTGTGGGTTTTTGGGCCGAATGATGTATTGGAAAATTTCTCCCAAACCTGTGCTAATCGGAGCCAATGTAGGTTGAACCCCATTTGGCAGATTCTTTTTCAAGTCGTTTAGCTTTTCCAGTACGAGCAACCTTGCGTGATAGGGGTCTACATTGTCTTTGAAAATAACGGTAACATTTGACAATGAAAATTTGGAAATAGACCTTATTTCGACCATATCTGGCAAGTTTGCCATGGCCAGTTCAATTGGAGCAGTTGCAAACTTCTCCATTTCATAGGCTGCCAAGTTTGGGTCTTGGGTAATGATAAGTACCTGATTATTTGTTACATCGGGTACTGCATCCAGTGGTAATTTCAGTAGGGCAAATGTGCCTACCGAAACGAGGGCTGCCGTCAGCGACAGGATTAGTATTTTTGAACGAATACTGAATACAATGATTTTATCAATCATTTGTGAGTTAGTTATTTAAGTTTGCAAAACAGACAACTCGAAAAATAGCCTTTTATTTTGATAAATCAAATAAGACTTATGCCAAATAGTAAACTTGTCAAAAGGCTTATCAAAGCGAGTTGTTTCAAATATTTGTCCAAATACTTGTGTTGGGAAGTGTTTTGTACCTTGTATAGGTGAAAAAAGTACAATGGGGCGCAGAGCAAAGGCAAATAATCGTGCCATCTTTTTGAAGTTGTCAAAATAAAGATAGCGAACAGGATAGTGGAGAGAAGTGTAAGTAGTGTGTGGTAAATTTTTCCCTTTTCGTAGCCAATCATCACCGGAATACTTCGCTTGCCGTGCAAGCGATCATTTTCTATGTCGCGTAAGTTGTTCAAATTCAGTACTCCTGTAGCGAGCAAACCGCAGGCGGTAGCAGGCAAAATATTATAATAATAGAATTGCTTTGCCATTAAATAATGGGTGCCCAACACACCTACCAAACCAAAAAATACCAAAACCGCCACATCGCCGAATCCTTTGTAGCCGTATGCATTTTTTCCGACTGTGTAAGTGATGGCGCACAGTATGCACAACAATCCTACACCCATAAAAAACCAAAAGACTTTTGCTTCGGAAAATGCCTCTGCCCTCCACAACAACAATACACCACTTATAAAAGAAAGGACTGAGAAAATGAAAATGGCCATTTTCATGGCTTTTGCAGAAATTAATCCAGCCTGAAGTGTGCGAGCAGGCCCTATTCTATGCGCATTGTCGGTTCCCTTGACATAATCGCCGTAATCATTGGCAAGGTTTGAAAGTATTTGCAAAAAAAGAGTGGTAACGAGCGCAAAAACAAGCACGGAAGTTTGGAAATACCCTTGTTTCATGGCCAAAAAACCACCAAGCAGAATGCTTGAAAATGCCAAAGGTAGGGTGCGTAGTCGGAAGGCTTTCAGCCAAACTTGTATTCGTATCAAAGCAAACTGGTAATTTCTTGGCTCATTGGTTTGGTGCTGGAGCTAAAGTGTTTCAAAAGTTTACCATTTTCGTCTACCAAGTATTTGTTGAAATTCCAAGAGGGCGATTTGTCGTTCCAACCGTTTAATTCTTTTTTCGAAAGCCATTGGAAAAGAGGGTGTTGGTCGCTGCCTTTTACCGATATTTTTTGAAACACAGTGAAAGTGACCCCGTAATTTTTTTTGCAAAAAGATTTGATGGAATCGTTGCCCAAAGGTTCTTGGAAAAAGCTGTTGGAGGGAAATCCCAATACTACCAATTTGCCCTTGTATTTATCGCTAAGCTCTTGCAGTTCTTTGTATTGCGAAGTATAGCCACAAAAAGAGGCCAAATTTACTAACAATACTTTTTTACCTTTCAGCGAATGAAAGTCAAAATCGTTTCCATCAATCGTTTTTATTTTAAAATCGTAGAAAGAAGGTGTTTTGGCAACAAAGCTGTATAGCATAATAGGCAGGAGCAAGCAGAATGTAGTTTTCATGGGGTTAATTGAAAGCTGAGACAACATAAAGGTTCGGAAGATTGAGAAACCTTTTAGAGTCATTGCTTCATTTTTACAAACATCGAAACCGGGAAATTGTTCGATTTTTTTTTTGGCTAAAACTCCTTTTTGTCAAACTTTCTTTATTCCACGGTTACCGATTTAGCCAAGTTGCGCGGCTGGTCTACATTGCAACCTCTAAGCACTGCAATGTGGTAGGAGAGAAGTTGCAGCGGAATAACAGTAAGAAGCGGTAGCAGAATCGGATTGCTGTGTGGAATTTCAATCACAAAATCGGCCATTTTTTTCACTTCGGTATCGCCCTCGCTTACTATGGCAATCACTTTACCTTTGCGTGCTTTTACTTCCTGAATGTTTGAAATTATTTTCTCGTAAGAATTGTCTTTGATGGCAATCACTACTACGGGCATTTCAGCATCTATCAAGGCAATAGGCCCATGTTTCATTTCGGCAGCAGGATAGCCTTCGGCGTGTATATAGGAAATTTCTTTCAGTTTTAAAGCCCCTTCAAGTGCTACTGGGAAGTTGTAACCTCGTCCTAAATACAGAAAATTGGTGGCGTTAAAGAACTGCTTTGATATATTCAAAACCGTTTCATTGGTTTTTAGAATTTGAGCGATTTTAGAAGGGATATATTCCAATTCGGTCAAAATCTCCATGAACTTGCTTTCGGAAATCGTCCCCTTTTTTTGCGCAATGGCCAAGGCCATCATGGTCAATACCGTCACTTGCGAGGTAAAAGCCTTGGTGCTGGCTACCCCAATTTCAGGGCCAGCGTGCAAATAGGCACCACCATGTGTTGCGCGCGATATAGAAGACCCCACCACATTGCAAATGCCCAATATGATAGCGCCTTTCGATTTGGCGAGTTCTATAGCAGCCAAGGTATCGGCAGTTTCGCCAGACTGTGAAATGGCAATAACCACATCGCCTTCTTTGATGATAGGGTTTCGGTAGCGGAACTCGGAAGCATATTCTACTTCTACCGGAATTCTTGTGAGGTCTTCGAATAGATATTCGGCTACAAGGCCGGCATGCCATGAAGTTCCACAACCCACAAAAATTATTCTTGGAGCATTGACCAAGGTGCTCATGTA
>JBIKRJ010000116.1:0-7604 GCA_044349205.1 Cytophagales bacterium
ATCAACGATTTGGCCATCAACACATTGTACACAGAACTTTTATTATCAGGGATTTTAGTCAAGAAAAAAAGACAGGAATCGGGTTGTTTTTTTTGAAGATAAAGCTCAGAAACACCCATCAATCCTCCTAAATGTGTACTGTCTTTTTGTAAAAGCAACTTGTAAAAAGACAAGGCCTTGACAGTATCTTGGCCAAGCGCATAATACCTTGCACGATGAAACAAAACAGTTGGAAAAAGTGGCGCATGTGCAGTAGCCTTTTGCAAATAGTATTCGGCCTTGCTCAAATTGTTGGATTTCAAATAAATATCCGACGCAAACAATTGCGATTCGACCGTAGAAAGACTTAAGCCTTTTTCCTGTATAAATTCTATGGTGCGAAGTGCCTCTTGCAACTGCCCTAAGTGATCGCTAATTTTTGCTTTCAGCACTAAATAATCCAGATTGAGTGGGTCTTCGGCCAAGGCAGCCAAAATATCCGATTTGGCTTTAGACATTCTTCCAAGCTGCAGTTCCAATTGCGCTCTCTGAAACAAAGCCTCCGCATTTTTTTGGTCATGCTCTATGATTTTGTCTAAATACTCAATGGCTTTTGAAATATCGAGCGTACCGCCATCGGCAAACTGCGGGCTGGTATCTACAATAGGGCTACAGGCAATTAAAAGCCAAAAAGCAAGCAATATATAACAAATTTTTTTCAATATTTATAAAGTGAACTGCAAGCCTACTTTTACGGCAAATTTTCTGACTGCTGCTCCCGAAATCTCGTTTTGGTTTTCAAGATACGTGAGTCGATGAATAAAATCGATGCGCACCAACCTGAAAATATTTTCTATACCATAGGAAACTTCAGCATAGGGTTTTTCTAAAGTCAATCTTTTAAAACTAGGATATTCGGCAGGTATTATAAAGAAATTTTTGTCCGTCACAGAACCAAAAAGTATTTGGCCATTTACCACTTCACGCCATTTCCATTTTTTCAGCAGCGGAATACGATTAAACAATAAACCGTCGAAATGATGTTCCAAATGCAAAGAAGTGTATTTGTCACTGGTAAATTCAAAGAAGTTCATCAGATTGTAGGAATCGTAGTTCAAGAAATAAGTTTGGTTGCCTAGGTGGTTTTCCAGAATTGGATAAGGCACCGCATCGGGTGTCCAGCCCATACTGTAAGAATATTTAAGTCGGCCTAGTAAACCTACATTCTTGACCTGACTCACATTGAAAAAAAACTTGTTGTAGGACAAATCACTGCCGAGTACATTCGAAACGCCTAACGTGTACCTAAATGTGAATGTCGGATCTCGGTTCAATCCCACTTGAGTACGTTGGTTTCCGTTTTTGACCAATGTAATATTTCGGGCATAGCGCGATTCGAACACAATTTCGGAAGTTTGGAAGCTTCTGTATATGTCCGAATTGGCTGGATTGTCGTACTGAGCGTAATACCCAAACGAATATAAAGGATCGAATTCCGAATGTTTAAAACTAATTTTTTGCATAAAACCACGGAACAAATCCGATTGCACATACACTTTTGTGAAGGTGTTGAAATAAGGCCTTCTCCGTTGCATATTGCCAAAACGAGTAGAGGCCGAAAAAAGGCTGTTTTCAAATTTATTATCGGTGTTTAGCGCCACTTGGTCAATATCGTGCTGATGTTCGAGCCCTGCCAACGACCAGCTTTTTCGCCTGAATATATACTCCGCTATGCCTTGGTATTTCCACTCATCGTCTTTTGTGCCATAAGCCACACGCCCCACCAAAAGCATATTTTTATTCAAAAAACTGTTGGTTCGCATTCCCAATTGAAAACGATTTCCTTCTACATTGTTGAAAGCATATACGTACAATAGCGGCCCCAAGTCCACTTTTTTCATCTCGTAATAGCCATTCACAAAAAAATCTATGGTCTCGATGTAGGTACGCACTATGGGTACTTTTTTGATGGAATCAATCATCATATACACCTGCTTTTCGCTGGCAGTGAGTGAGTCGTGACGCATTTTCACCCAGTAATCTTTGGCATGTTCGTTGGCGGTATCGGCTATGGTGTATTTTTCTCTATAAAAATCACTTGTTTGCGGTCGGTTTTCCACAATATTTTTATTGGAAATGTAAAATTTCAACAACATCCCCGCTGAACTGTCGCCCAATTGGCCTACATCTACCACCAACCTACTTTTCACAGGCAACCATGGACCAGTTTTGGTTTGCGCCAGTTCTTGGTTTATTTTAATTCCGTCTATAAAATTCAAATTGGCATCGGAACCTATGCTTAGGTTGGCTTGCTTTAGCGCCCAAGAAGAATCGGCAATCCAAATTTTGCCCTCAAATGCCAAATCTTGTTTTCGCTTTGGGGTAACATCTATTTTGTAGCACCACTGCTCGCCTATGTACATACTATCTTCCAATATGTATTCGTAGTAATTAGACCAGCCGTCGGCAATGGGCGACACAAAATCTTTATTCATGATCACAATCCTATTTTCGTAAAAATTATAATCGTAGAAAGATGTGTTGATGAGCTGAGAAAGAATACTGTTGTCGTCCATCCCTATGCCAGTGAGTTTTTTGGCACGGACTATCTCTCGTGACATTTTGGGGTCTAAACGATAGAAATAATCTTCAATTGTTTCAGATATGTACACTGGAATGAGTACTTTCCCGCTTTCGTCGTTCATGCGCATCACACTGTCTAACACCCTGCTTATCCTGCGCATGTACCACTTGTTTTTCAGTTTATCTGAAATATTTTCGATGTCAATCTCTACTTTCTTGTACATTTCATAC
The DNA here is from genome assembly GCA_044349205.1 of Cytophagales bacterium. GTDB lineage: Bacteria > Bacteroidota > Bacteroidia > Cytophagales > UBA9547 > UBA9547. The sequence continues at coordinate 2,794 of JBIKRJ010000116.1, forward strand.
TGATACGCATTTAGCTTTCGGCGATCGTTTAGGTCTTTATTTGCCACCACTTTTCTGATAATATTGTAAGCAGGATCTTCCTTTGCAGTCACTACCACTTCCTTCAGCTCGACCAGTTCACCCTGAAGGCTAAAGTTCAGCACTTGGATTTCCCCTTTTTTAATTTTACGGGACAAAACCTTGTATCCCATGTAGATAGCAGTGAGAGAATCGGATGGTGGGGCATTTGTGACAATTACATAATTGCCGTCGAAATCGGTGGTGGCCGAAATTTTGCTGTTTTTGAAAAATACGTTTGCGAGGGGAATTCCTTCGCCGTTATCGGCATCTACCACACGACCTTTTACAATCGTTTCCTGAGAATAGGCTACTGCACATAAAATGACATAGAAAAAACAAAAAAGGAGCGCCTTATTCTTCACCCAAGCATGTTTAAAAGCATAAAATTATAAATTTATTTGTAGCCTTTTAATTGTGTGAGGTTACTGAGCTACAAAATAAAAAGCCGTGCTACTGAGCACGGCTTTTGCTGTAGAGGATGGATTCGAACCACCACGGAGAGATTAGCTACAGGACAAAAGACAACTTAGTGGTCAACCCGTTACCCTGCGTTTGTTTCTGGTTCTCCACCCCCGAGACAGGAGGGCATGTCTGCCAATTTCAACACCCTACATTCTTAAATTTCAAGGCGACGCCTTTAATTGATTGCAAAACTAATAAGTGTTTATATTTTTGCCAAAATATCCAACAAATAGGCACAATTTTTACATTTCATCTAATTTTATTCCTTATTTTTACAAAAATCACAATACTAACTGTAAATTACGATGGAAAATTATGAATTTGACAATGTCGATTTGAAAATCCTTTCGCTTTTGCAAGAAGACGCCTCTATTCCCTACACCGAAATAGCCAAAAAAGTATTTGTATCGCCTGGTACAGTACACGTACGCATGAAAAAAATGGAGCAACATGGCGTTGTAAAAGGCACTAAACTACAAATAGACTACACCAAAATAGGATACGACATTGTGGCTTTTTTAGGTATTTATCTGGAAAAAAGTGACTTATACGATGTTGTGATAGGACAGTTGAAAGAGATTCCCGAAATCACTACTGCTCACTACACCACGGGTAACTACAGCATTTTTGCCCAACTTGTATGCCGCGACACCAAACATTTGCACCACATTTTGCACAATAAAATTCAAAAAATCGAGGGTATACAACGCACCGAAACCTTCATCTCTTTACAAGAAAACATCAATCGCCCCTTGGCTATTTAGCTTCAACTATCAAATTTTTGGGTAATATTGTGGTTCTTTTCATTATTTGGAAAGAAAAAACCAACTATTTGTTTCTCTATAAAAAAAGAGAATACTTGGTTTGTAAACAAAAAACCACATTTTTTGTTTAATTTTGAAAATAGAACAATTCTAAACAAGCACTATTTAGCTCATGTCAGAAAAAAGTGTTGACTTATTAGAAGAAATCACCTCCTCGGAATACAAGTACGGTTTCGAGACCCTGATAGAAAACGATTCAGCTCCCAAAGGCCTTTCGGAGGAAATCGTCCGTTTTATCTCGGCCAAAAAGAAAGAGCCCGAATGGATGCTCGAATACCGCCTTAAAGCCTATAAGCACTGGCTAAAACTTGAGCAACCTACTTGGCAAAATGTGCATTTCCCAAAAATAGATTTTCAAGACGTTATCTATTATTCTGCCCCAAAACAGAAGGTGAATTTGAACAGTTTGGACGAAATCGATCCTGAACTTCGGAAAACTTTTGAAAAATTGGGGATTTCGCTCGACGAGCAAAAAAGAATTTCGGGTGTAGCGGTAGATGCTGTTATTGATAGTGTTTCCATAGCCACTACATTTAAAGATAAATTGGCCGAGCTTGGCATCATTTTCTGTTCTATGAGCGAGGCCATCGCTCATCATCCCGAATTGGTGAGAAAACATTTGGGTTCGGTTGTGCCCTACACCGATAACTATTACAGCGCCCTTAATTCAGCTGTCTTTTCCGACGGTTCTTTTGTGTTTGTTCCTAAAGGTGTGCGTTGCCCAATGGAATTATCTACCTATTTCCGTATTAATGCCAAAGAAACAGGGCAATTTGAACGCACTCTGATAGTGGCAGAAGAAGGTAGTTATGTGAGTTATCTTGAAGGATGTACAGCACCCATGCGCGACGAAAATCAGTTGCATGCCGCCGTGGTCGAACTTATTTCTCAAGAAAATGCGGAAATAAAATATTCAACGGTACAAAACTGGTATCCTGGTGACAAAAACGGCAAAGGAGGCATTTACAATTTCGTGACGAAAAGAGGTATTTGCGCTGGCGAAAATGCAAAAATCTCTTGGACACAAGTAGAAACGGGTTCTTCCATCACTTGGAAATACCCAAGCGTGATTTTGAAAGGAGACAATTCCACTGGCGAATTTTACTCGGTAGCTGTTACCAATAATTACCAACAAGCCGATACCGGCACCAAAATGATTCACTTGGGCAAAAACACCCGAAGCAGAATCGTATCCAAAGGAATATCGGCTGGCTTCAGCCAAAACTCTTACCGAGGACTTGTAAAAGTTTCTAAAAAAGCCGAAAACGCAAGAAACCACTCACAATGCGATTCTTTGCTAATGGGCGATAAATGTGGAGCACACACTTTCCCATATATTGAGGTAGGTAACAACTCTGCTACTGTCGAACACGAAGCAACTACTTCCAAGATTAGCGAAGACCAAATATTTTACTGTAACCAAAGAGGCATTGATTCAGAACAAGCCGTAGCACTTATTGTAAATGGGTTTTGCAAAGAGGTAATGAATCAATTGCCGATGGAATTTGCAGTAGAAGCACAAAAACTACTGGCTATCAGTTTGGAAGGGAGCGTAGGATAATGAACTGCATTCGTTGCAACGAAACAATACCCGAGCTTAGACTAAAAGCACTGCCCAACGCCAAAACATGTGTGGCGTGCTCTAGCACTGAGCGGGTGGCTGGTTTTCCCGTCATCTCCAACAAAACCACCTATTCCGACTTGCAAATTGTAAGTCAAGAAACGGCCAAAGAACTGTATTTGAAACAAGATAGAAAAGGAAGCATCGCCACAGGAGTGCAATTCAAAAATTTGCCTCCACCAAAACTCAGTAACTTCGAATAAACACACCACAATCGACAGAAATGCTAAAAATCAAAAACTTACACGCCAGAATTGGCGAAAAAGAAATATTGAAAGGGCTAAATCTGGAAGTAAAACCAGGTGAAATCCACGCCATTATGGGGCCCAATGGTGCTGGAAAATCCACCCTAGCCTCGGTTTTGGCCGGAAGAGAAGATTATGAAATCACCGATGGTTCTGTAGATTTCATGGGCAAAGACCTACTTGAAATGGAAACAGATGAAAGAGCCAAGGAAGGCATATTTCTCGCGTTTCAGTACCCTGTAGAAATCCCTGGTGTAACCACTACCAACTTTCTAAAAACGGCTGTAAACGAAGTGCGCAAGTATCGTGGCCAAGACCCCTTAGACGCCGTTACTTTTCTTCAAACGATGAAGGAAAAAATGAAGATTGTAGAAATAAAGCAATCGCTTTTGAGCCGTTCTTTGAACGAGGGCTTTTCGGGAGGAGAGAAAAAACGCAATGAAATATTTCAAATGGCCATGCTAGAACCTAAATTGGCCATATTGGACGAGACAGACTCGGGTTTGGACATTGATGCCCTACGCATTGTGGCTCAAGGGGTAAATTCACTCCGAAGGAAAGAAAACGCGTTCATCATTGTGACTCACTATCAGCGCTTGCTCGACTATATTGTACCAGATTTTGTTCACGTATTATACAAGGGAAGAATTGTTAAATCGGGCAACAAAGATTTGGCGCTCGAATTGGAAGAAAAAGGTTACGATTTCATCAAAAACGAAGTGGAATTAACATAATGGATTTGAAAGAACTAGTTGAAAAAGAATACCACAATTTGAACAAAAAAGAAGGCACTCTTGCTTTTCGTCAAAAAGCATTTGAAAGTTTTCTTGCAAACGGGATTCCCACTTCAAAACACGAAGAGTGGAAATATACCGATTTTACGCGCGTTTTGAAAACAGAACTACAATTTTCAAATGCTGAGCTTTCTGAAAAGGACTTGAAACCTTTTTTGCTTAATAAATGGAATCCGAATTTGGTGGTGATTGTAAACGGCCATTTCTCCGAAAAACTTTCCAAAATAAATAGCCCAACTAATCAGCTCGTCATCAAAAATTTTGCTGATGCCAAAGAAACATTAGTAAATAAAATCAATTTGCACGCCGATGCTAAAAACAACCCTTTTTCTTCGTTAAGCGCGGCATTGGCCACTAGTGGTGTGTATATTGAAGTGCCTGAAAATAAAATAGTTGAAACACCTATATTCGTCCTAAATATTTGCGACAAGCGTGTCGGTGCCATGCTGTCGCAACCCAGAAATTTTATTTCGATTGGTACAAATGCTCAAGTAAAAATTGTGGAAGCGTATTTTAGCCTTGGCTCTTGCGATAGTTTCACCAATTCTTACACTGAAATATATGCCTCGGCTCATTCCGTTTCCAAACTATACAAACTGCAATTGGAAGACAACACCGCAAGTTTGGTAGATACTACGCAAGTTTTCCAAGAACACAACAGCACATTTACCTGCACAACTGTTACGCTAAGTGGCAACATGGTTCGCAACAACTTGAATTTTGTTTTGAAAGGTGAAAATTGCGAAGGCAATATGAATGGTCTGTACCTGCTGAAAGACAATACCTTAGTCGACAACCACACCAG
>JBIKRJ010000117.1:0-7595 GCA_044349205.1 Cytophagales bacterium
TGTTTACACACAAGGTCGCAGCAATTTCTTTCTTTTGCCATTGGTACGAAAGCACCAAAAAAGCCCCCACTAAAGATTGGAAAAGGATGCTGGAAGCAAGAAATATGGGTAGTAGCTTTTTCACGCATTACAAATATAAAAGTAAAATGTATGCAAGGCATAAACTGAAAGGATATTTTTCTTTTCGACAGAAAAGAAAAATTCAGTTGTGATAGAAAGAAAGTAGCCTAATTCGATACCAAGGACTAACTATTTTGGTATTTCAAAAGCAGCTTTTCGAGATGTTTGGCTTGTACCACCCCCGATTGTCGCCATTTCAACTGACCATTTCTGAAAATCATCAAAGTAGGGACGCTTTGCACTTTGTAAGCAGCAGCAGCCGACGGGTTTTTGTCCACATCTATTTTTACTATGGTCGCCATTTCGCCCACAACTTTTTTGACTTCTTCCAAAATGGGTGCCATGGTTTTGCAAGGACCACACCATTCGGCAGAGAAATCGATTAAAACTGGTTTCTGTGAATTGATGAGTGTTTGGAAGCTTGGCATATTTAGGTGTTTTAGGATTGGGTTGTTTGTCAATAACAAAAAATTAGGCAGTATGATTCAAAAATCAATCTCATTTAGGCATCTAGAAAATGAGCTATTTTTTAAAATTGAATTGGAAGCTGTAATAGCTAATTTACTGGTTCACTCCAGCGTTTTCTTGCGCCATTTTATCCAGTCGCTGTTTGGCCGATTCTACCATTTTAGCATCGCTTGCATTTTTTATTATAGACTCCAGCGTGGCTTTTGCTTGGAAAGTTTCGCCCAAGGCCAAGTAATTGTCGGCCACCAATAGGAACGATTGATCAACCCATTTCACATAGTCGCCATAGTAGTCGTTCAAATTGAAGAGTTCGTTCAACGACGATTTGTATTTTTTCTGCTGGTAAAAAATAGTGGCAATGGTGTATTGTGCTTCGGCACCGTTTTCGTCTTTGGCTTCGTTCATCGTCACCACAAAATAATCTAGGGCTTTCACGGTGTCTTTTAGAGCCAAAAGCGATTTGGCTTGGTAAAGAAAGGCTTTGTTTTGTCCAGTTGTGGTGGCATAACCCGAATTTACAATCAATTCGCCATAGGCAAAACAAGAATCGTATTGCGCCGTTTGGAAATGGGCGAGCATCAAGCCTTGGTAGGCGTTGGCCACTTCTTTTTTTGAGCTTGCTACTAGTTGCAGCTGCTTGTTGTATTTTTTTGCTTCGCTGTAGTTGCCAGTGGCGTAGTATATATCGGCTATTTTGAACAAGGAACGGTTGTTATAGGTGCCTTTGTTGGCCTCCACCACTTTTTGGTAGTACGGAAGGGCATCGTTCAGTTTGCCCAAACGGTAATATGCGTCGGCCAAATAATACGTAGATTCATAGCCAAAGGAACTGTTGGGGTAAGAAATTTGGAAATTGGAAAGAACTTGAATGGCCTCGTTGTATTTCTGGTCAAAATAAAGTCTTTTGCCCGATTCAAATTCGATGTTTTCGATGTCGGTTTTTTGAGGGTTGGCGCTTTTATAATCTTTTAGAATAGTGATAAACTCTTCGTTTTTCCCTTCTTTCGACATAATTTCTTGTATGCCCTGCAGGGCAGCATTGGCCACTGGCGATGTGGGATAGTCTTTTAGCACCAATTGGTAGTCGGTGTAGGCCAGCTCAGGATTTTTCAAATTCACATTGCATATAGCCCTTCTCTCCAAGGCATATGGCACATACGGGCTTCCGGGTCTTTCGCGAATGAACATAGTGTAGCTTTGCACTGCCGTCAAATAATCGCCCCTTTCCAAGGCAAACATCGCTTTGTTGAACAAAGCAGTTTCGTAGTAAGGCGATTTGGGATAGTGGTGCGTGAGCTCGAAAAGAAAGTTATCGGCTTGGTCATAGTTACCCAATGTGCCACTCACAAGTCCTTTTTGCAAAAGGATGTAATCTTTTTCTTTGTTGTGCGCCTCCAACGCCTTGTCGTAGGTAATCAAGGCGTCGGTGTATCTTTTTTGCACGTAATAGCAGTCGGCAAGGCGTAGCAAGGCATCGGGGTAATACTTGCTGTGCTGTTGGTCTCGGCGGTCGGAAAACTCTCTGAAACGGGTAGTGGCCTTGTCGTACATTTTTTGATTGTAAAAGGCATATCCCAAACCATAATCGGCTTTTTTATAAAAATCTTGCGCTCCCGATTGTTTGTTTTCCTGCGTTGCCAAATAGTATTCTACTGCCCCTTTGTAATCGCCTTTCATCGACAAAATTTCACCTATCCAATAGTTGGCGCCAGCCACCAGTACCTTGTCATAGGGGTATTCTTGCGATATTTCAAAATAGGAAATCGAGCTATCGGCGTGGTTTTGGTTGTACAGTTCTTCGGCACGGTGGTAGGCCACTTTTTGGTACACGGCATCTATGCGAGGGCTACGCTTGCTCAGGCTTTCTATGTAATCCAATGCTTCAGAATAATGGCTGGTGTTTAGCAAGGCATCACTCATTATTTCGTTTGCCTCTTGCACAAAACGCCCCTTGGGATAGCGCTTGCGGTAGTCTTTCAGGCTGGAGATCACTTGCGAAAATTTGCCCAGTTCGTAGCTTATTTTTCCCTGTAAAAAGATACATTCTTCTTGTACCTCTTTCGAAAACGGTAAGTTGGCCGCTTGAGTAAGAAAAGGCAGGGCAAAGGTTTTGTTGTCGTCGCGCAGGTACGAAAGGGCCAAAAAGTAGGCAGCGTGTTGTCCTATCGAATCTTTTTGGTCAACCAATTTTTTGAAATTGGCAACGGCTTTGTCATTTTTACCCAAGTAGTAAAACGATTTGGCATAGCGGTATTGCGCGTCGTGTGGCAGCTCTTTGGTAACGGCATATTTCTCGCTAGCATTTACACACTTCAAATACTCTTGTTTGCGGAAATAAACGTCCGAAAGCAAAAGTTGAATATCGTCTTGGTTTTTGAAATCGGTTTTTTGCTTTGCAAGCGTGTCGGTGTAGGCAATTAGTTCCTCGTGTTTTTTTTGTTTGTAAAATATGTTGGCAATCATGTAGGGCACCAAGGCTCTGTAACTTTCATTTTGTTCAGCTTTTTTATAGTCGGTAAGTGCGGCATCGTTGTCACCTTGTTTAAATTCGATGTTGCCGGCATAGTAAGAGGCCGCATAGGTGTATTTGTTTTCACTTGTTTTCAAGCTATTGAAGTGGGGTAGCGCCTTGTCTAGCTGCTTGTCGTTCAGGTAGCAATAGCCCATATTGAAATGCACTTCCTCTTTTTGTTCTTTCGAAAGCAAATCGGAGTTTAGCTTTTCGTAATACAAAAGGGCGTTTTTGTAGTCTTTTTTGCCCTTTAACACATTGCCAAGCGAAAGCAAGGCCTGTTGCGATTTGGGGTGGGCAGGGTATTTTTTTACAAATTCGTTTAATTTCAGTTCGGCGTCGTCGTGAAAAAGTTGCAAACCACAATCGGCCAAATAATATTCCGATTCCACACTTAGCAGGTCTTGCTTGTTCAAAGACTGGTATTTTTCAAAGTATTGGCGGGCAGCCGTGTATTTTTCCTTGCCATACAGTTCTTGAGCAGTGCGAAACAGATAATTGTCGTGGATATAAGATTGGGTGTTTTGGGCTATTGCCAAAAAGTGGCCAAGCGAATAAAGAAGCACAAGGAATAACCTCATAGTAAAAAGCGATTGGGCAAAAATAAGAAGAATAATAATGGAATGATGTTGAGTTCACAATGTTATCATCGCAGAATGTTTATTGATTCACCATCTCCCCAAAACCCCAATCGTTCAAATTCCCTATCTTTGCAGCCATGAAAAAAGTGGCCTTTTATACCTTAGGTTGCAAGCTAAACTATTCCGAGACTTCTTCCATATCTCGTCTATTCGAACAGCGGGGTTACGAAAAGGTGGATTTTACGGAAAAGGCCGACATTTATGTCATCAACACGTGTTCGGTTACCGACAATGCCGACAAGAAGTGCCGCAAGGTGGTACGCGAGGCATTGAAACATTCGCCACAGGCTTTCATAACCATTGTAGGCTGTTATGCTCAACTAAAACCTCAGGAAATCGCCGAAATTCCCGGTGTGGATGCCGTTTTAGGCGCTGCCGAAAAATTTCGTTTGCTGGATGTGCTTGACGGTTTTCAGAAGGATGGTCTCACCAAGGTGTTTCATTCCGATATTCAAAAGGCCAACATTTTTCACAATGCCTACAGCCTAAGCGACCGTACCCGTACTTTTTTGAAAGTACAAGACGGCTGCGATTACAATTGTTCTTTTTGCACCATCCCCCTTGCGCGTGGCGAAAGCCGTTCCGACTATGTGGCCAATATCCTGCTTTCTGCCGAAGAAATTGCCCAAGCGGGTGTGAAAGAAATTGTGCTTACGGGGGTGAACATTGGCGATTTTGGTTTGCACGAGGGCAAGCGCGAAGAAACTTTCTTCGATTTAGTAAAAGCATTGGAAAAAGTAGTAGGGGTGGAGCGCTTCCGTATTTCTTCTATCGAACCCAATTTGCTGACCAATGAAATAGTAGAGTTTGTGGCTTCCTCCAAAAAATTTGTACCCCATTTTCACATACCCTTGCAAAGTGGCAGCAACAAGGTGTTAAAAATGATGCGCCGCCGGTACCAGCGCGAACTGTATGCCGAAAGGGTGGCGCTCATCAAAAGCCTGATTCCCAACTGTTGTATAGGAGTAGATGTGATTGTAGGGTTTCCTGGCGAAACAAAAGAAGATTTTTTAGATACCTATAAGTTTTTGAACGAATTGGATATTTCCTATTTGCACGTATTCACTTATTCTGAAAGAGACAACACCCACGCCATTGCCTTGAAAGGAAGTGTGCCCTCAGCCGAACGTGCCGAACGCAGCAAAATGTTGCACATCTTGTCCGACAAAAAACGCCGTGCTTTTTACGAGCAAAACCTTGGACGCGAAGAACAAGTACTGTTTGAGGAAGACATAGAAAACGGACTTATGTTTGGCTTTACGCGCAACTACATAAGAGTGGCCGCCAAGTACGATCCCTTGTTAGTGAACGAGCTAAAAACCATTCGTACGACGGCCATTGCCCCCGAAGGCCATGTGGAAGTGGAAGAAATAGGTGAAGAAGTATTCAACCATTGAACACAGACACATTTGGCTAAAGCACATTAAGGCCTAAATTTGCCTTTCGAATTTTAACAACGCTCCTTTTGCGCATTCTCCAATTCTCGTTTTTTGTTTTATGGCTGGGCTCAAGGCCCCTTTTTGCCCAAATAGTGGACGATACCACCCGTGAGGTGTATGGCCGACAATCTACCCGCTATTTTTTGCAAGAAGATGTTTATGGCAATAATCCCGAAATCCGAAAATTAGATACCAGCTTACACTATCAGCATTATTACAACTATCAGTACCAAAATGGAATGCCACACCAATATTTGGGCAATTTGGGCACTGCCATGAAGCCCATTTACTACAAAGCTCCCGAAGAAATAGGGTATAGATTGGGTTTCGAGGCTTTTCATAATTACCTGAACAAACCCCTAAACCAACGCTATTTCGATACCAAATCGCCTTACACCGAACTTAGGTATGTGCAAGGCAGCACCGGCGAACAGCGTTTATTTTTACTCTTCAGCAGAAATGTGAATAAATATTGGAACTTGGGGGCTTCCTACAATCGCTTTACTTCCACCAAACAATTTGCCGTTGTGGCCAATCGCGATTTCCAAACAGACCATCACCAAATAAACGCCTTTACTTCGGTCAAAACCAAGCAAGACAAATACAAACTTTTGTTGTCTTTCAACTACATGCAGCATTGGGCGTACGAAAGTGGAGGCATCAAAACCCGTCCAAATGTTGGTGGTATTGTGGACTCGGGATTGTATTTGTACAAGTATGCGAGCGTGAGACTTTTCAGGTCAAATGCCGATGCTGCCCGTAATTATTACAAAAATACCCAATTGCACCTGTACCACCAGTTCAATCCCTTGGACAGCGGCAATAGGGCATTACAATTTTTTCACGAGGCCGACTGGAGAAAAGAAAACCAATATTTCCGCGACAACAACATGCGCACCGATTCGGCGTATGCTACCTACTATCGTGAAGTAAATTTCAACGATTCTCTCAAGTCTTTTTACCAATACCGCTACGAATTGCTGCAAAACAAGCTAGGGCTGAAAGGAGATTTAGGGCGTTTTTTTTATTCAATGTATTATAAGACCCGCAACTATTCATTGGCCGATACGAGTCAAGACTCTGCTACAGCGGGAAAATCGAAGCTTTGGTTCAACGATGCTTTTGTGGGTGGCGATTTAACATATCGTTTTCGCGACGATTTTCAGGTTTCGCTATGCGGACAGGGATTGGTATCGTTTAAAAACAGTCAGCATACTGACGCACTCTATTACAAGTCGCATGGAGACTATCTGCTAAATGCGGCTGTGAGGTACAAGAAACTAAGTGCAGAATTTGGACAATCGCGCACCTCGCCCAGCATGATGCAAACGCGAATGGTGTATAACCTTGCCAATTGGACTTTTTTGAAAGATTCTTTGAAAGCCACCGAAAGTCAGAATGCGGCATTGACTTACCTACACAGCAATGGAAACCGCTATTTTAAACTAGGTTTGGCTTACCAAAGGATAGATCATTTGGTATATTTCAAAAGAATGTTGAATGGTCCCGACTCTTCGAAAATAAGGCCCATACAGGACAAAAGTTACATGGATTACGTGCAACCTACCCTTGGTTTCCGTACCAATTGGCGCTGGTTGTATTTTGAAAATGAATTGATTTTGACCCATGTTTTTACCGATCGTGAAGTGGTGCACATGCCTCGTTGGTTTGCCATGCCTAAACTTTTTTTCCAACATTATGTGTTCAAAAAGGCCACACAAGTTCAAACTGGCGTAGAAATGTTTTTGAAAGCCGATTATTATGCCGACGACTATGCACCACAGCTTAATCAGTATTATTGGCAAAACAGCTATGTGGTGAAGACTTTTCCCATTACCCACGTGTTTTTGAACTTGCAAGTGAGTAGGGCTACCATTTTTTTGAAAGTGACCAATGTGTTTGGCGGCCAACTTGAACAGACTGGCTATTTGGAAACCCCCTATTACGCAGGTATGAGGCGTTCTTTACAGTTTGGCGTATTGTGGCGTGCCTTTGACTAGGGACAAGCCCCTAATTGTACTAAAATAAGACGTTGTAAGCTTATTTCATTCAATACGCTGGTATTGTTTGGCTAATATTTGAATTTTAATACCACTTTGCAGGTTAAATTCATTTATTTCTTGAATATTTTCTATTAATTTGCAGGTTCTTCAGTCCGATTTGTTCTTTCTGCCGTTCCTTTGAACTAAATTCGTTTATGAAACCACGCATACACAAACTTGGGATTGTATTATCCTTTTTCTTTCTCTCACTTTCACTTTCCGTTTTTGCTCAAAAAGAAGCATATAATTGGGTTTTTGGAAGTAATGTGAAATTAGATTTCAATACCTCGCCCCCTGCTTTCACGCCGCTTACATTTGGAAATTCCATAACTCCAAATGTCGGATTTAACATAGAATCCTCTACCTCGGTTTC
>JBIKRJ010000118.1:0-7527 GCA_044349205.1 Cytophagales bacterium
TTTCCAAATACTCGGGCGACATGTTCCAAGTTACGGTTTCGGAATCGACAAAGTAGGGGATAGCTTTTTGGTAAGTGATGGGAAAAGCCGAAGCCGCAAAAGTAAAGCTTGGGCACATCACAATGTCGTTTTCGCCCACACCCAAGGCAACAAGAGCCAAATGCAAAGCTGCTGTGGCCGAACTTAGTGCCACAACATGTTTTGTGTTTGCAAGAGCCGAAAAATCAGATTCGAAACGAGCCAACACATCATCACCTTTCCCGGCCTCGCACAAATGCAAGGCATTCATCAAATGTTCGGGTAAAACTCCCGAAAAGTCGGGCGGTGAAAGAGGGCGCATGGGTAGTTTTTAGTCTTTACGCAACGATTTTACCACTTTTCCTGGGACACCTGCCACAAGACTAAAATCAGGAATGTCTTCTGTCACAGAACTTCCCGCCGATATTTGACACCACTGGCCAATTTTTACAAAAGGCGCTACCGCGGCATTGGCGCCTACAAGTGTACCTTTTCCTATTTGAGCGTGGCCACACACCACGGCACCAGGGGCTATGTGTACAAAATCTTCTATATGGCAGTCGTGCTCCACTACCGATCTGGTGTTTAATATCACATGGTTTCCTATCCTTGCATCGGCATGCACGATGGCACCTTGCAACACCATACTTCCCTGTCCAATTTCAGAAATAGATGAAATTATGTTTTTGTAATAAATGGCTTTTCCAAACGTGTGAGATACTTTTTGGACAATTTTTTCTCTGATTTCGTTGTTACCAATGGTCACAATAAGTTTGGCTTCGGCAAATGTGTGGGCGTCGTACTTTTCAAATACATGTATGCCTTTGAACACTTTGTTTTTGGGAGCATCGTCAAAAAAACCGACAACTTCTTTTCCTTCGGAAAGCAAACATTCCAAGACCACTTTGGCATGACCGCCCGAACCATATAAAAGATATTGTTCCAAGTTTTACAAATTGAAAATTCTGGCGGCCTTCAGCAAACCTCCTACACTCAGGGAATCGGTTATCTCATCTTTCATCACCATGTTTACCGCTTCTTTCAACGGAAGTTTCCAAATCTTCAATTCTTCCGTGTCTTCAAATTCGGTTTCGCCCTCGGTAAGTTCCTCGGCCAAATACACCCAACCTTCCTCGTCTGTCACCGAATTGGAAGTGTGTATACGGGCTATCAAAGTCCATTTTTCGGCAGTATATCCAGTTTCTTCTTTCAGCTCTCTTTTGGCCGATTCAAGCTTGTCGATGTGCACAGGCCCGCCTCCCATGGGTATTTCCCATGAATATTCATTCAGCGAATAGCGATATTGGCCTACCAGCCAAGTATTTAAGTGTTTGTCTACCGGAATAATGCCGATGGCTAAATTTTTGAAACTTACCACCCCGTATATGCCATTTCCACCTTTGGGGTTTAATACCTGGTCTTCGCGTACATGAATCCAGGGATTGTCGTAAATGTCTTTGCTAGACAGTGTTTTCCAAGGATTTTGGTGTAAGTCTTTGGTCATTTATGGGTTCTGTTTAAAGAAAGAATGCTGTTGAAAAAGCTACCCAATAGCAGTTGTACCCCCATCAAAAGCGAGAGGGTAGAAGGTATGACAATACGTAGGGCAACTTCGGGGTTCAGCTCGCCAAAAGATTCTTTGCTCCAATTGCGTAGCGCAAACAGAGTGCCCGCAACACCTAGCCCAATCAAAAACAACGAGGCGGAAATGCCCAATTCCAAGGAAAGTGGTTTCAAGTAATTTCGAAAACGGTCCGATTCGGGCAAAATGCCCACATTCATGCCGAAAAGCCGCGCGTGGAAATAAAACATCACACTTTGAAAGCCCACCAGCACCGCTATCGACATGTAAATGAGGGTATTGATATCGAACACGACAGTGCCTATTTGCACAGGCCCCATTACCAAAAATGCGCTTGAAAAAATGCCAAAAATTATGAGAAACAAGCCAGGATATAAAAACAGCCAAGTGGGGGCGTACATCAGCATAAAGCGCAAATGACGCCAGCCATCGCGCCAGGTACGCAAATGCGGCGGACGGCTGCGCCCGTCGGGATAGAGTTTGATGGGTACTTCGGTAATGCTCATTTCGAGCAAAGTAGCTTTCATCACCATTTCGGAGGCAAACTCCATGCCCGTGGTTTGGGTGTCCATTTTCAAAAAAGCTTTTTTGCTAAAACCGCGCATACCGCAATGAAAATCGCCAATGGCGCTTTTGAAAAACAATCTGCCAATAAAAGAAAGCACAGGGTTGCCCAAATAGTAGTGCAAAAAGGGCATCGCACCCGATTCAATGCCGCCTTTGAAACGGTTGCCCATCACCAAGTCATATCCTTCGCGCAGTTTTTCTACATAGGGCATCAAATTCGAAAAATCATAACTGTCGTCCGAATCGCCCATCACCACATAGTCTCCCTTGGCAGCCAAAATACCGCCTCGCAGCGCACTTCCATATCCTTTAGAAGGAATGTTTACGACCCGTGCACCATTGCGGGTGGCAATTTCTTGCGAACCGTCGGTACTGCCATTGTCGGCCACAATCACTTCGCCTTTTAACTGGTGTTTTTCGAAAAATCGGTTTGCTTTTTGCACACACACTTCCAATGTTTCGGCCTCGTTCAGGCAGGGCATCACCACACTTAATTCAATCGAGTTTTCGGAGTTGGAAATCATGCGTATCTAATTCGACAAATTTAATGGGAAATTGCATATCGCAATGCTGATTCCTTGAGAGTTGTGAATTGTGGACTTCGGTTAAGGCAAGAACCATTTGAATTCTTACTAATTTCGCCATGTAAATGAATTGTGATGTCAACAGAAAAAAGCCATAGATTATTTGAGCAAGCTAAAAACCACATACCGGGCGGGGTCAATTCGCCAGTGCGTGCTTTCAAGGCGGTAGGGGGCAACCCACTCTTTATTCAATCGGCAAAAGGGGCTTATTTGTACGATGCCGACGGCAATGCCTACGTGGACATGATAAATTCTTGGGGTCCCATGATACTAGGCCATGCCAGGCAAGAGGTGATTGAAGCCGTAGGCGAAGCGCTTGCTCATTCTTTTTCTTTTGGCGCTCCATCCGAAAAGGAAGTGCAAATGGCCGAATTGATTTGCCAAATGGTGCCATCTATCGAAAAGGTACGTATGGTCAATTCGGGTACTGAAGCCACCATGTCGGCCATTAGGTTGGCTAGGGGCTACACGGGCAAAAACAAAATCATCAAGTTTGAGGGTTGCTACCACGGTCATGGCGATTCTTTTTTGATAGCCGCTGGTAGTGGTGTGGTTACGATGGGCTCGCCCGATAGTGCAGGCGTTACACAGGGCGTTGCCAACGATACGCTTACTGCTCCTTACAACGATTTGTCCGCTGTGCAATCTTTACTTTACGTCAACCGAGGCCACGTGGCAGCCATTATTTTAGAGCCTGTAGTGGGCAATATGGGTTGTGTGTTGCCAGAAGAAGGATTTTTGAAAGGCATACGTGCCCTGTGCGACCAAGAAAAAGTTGTCTTGATTTTCGACGAGGTCATGACAGGTTTTCGGCTTGCAAAAGGTGGGGCGCAGGAAAGGTTTGGCATTACCCCCGACATGACCACGCTAGGAAAAATAATTGGAGGCGGCATGCCTGTAGGTGCCTATGGCGGAAAAAAAGAAATCATGGATTTTGTCTCGCCCTTGGGCCCTGTGTATCAAGCAGGCACACTTTCTGGCAATCCCATAGCGATGACTGCTGGATTGTGCATGTTGCGCTATTTGAATACGCACCCAGAAACTTATACTTATCTTGAAAAAATTAGTTCCTACATTGTGTCAGGAATCAAGGATAGTTTGCAGGCATTGGGTTTGCCATTCACTGTCAATCAAATAGGTTCGATGTACAGTTTGTTTTTTACCAACCAAAAAGTAAAGGACTTTGCCACTGCCAAAACTTCCGATACCCACAGGTTTGCACGCTACTTTCAATCTATGTTGTACCAAGGTATTTATTTGGCACCCTCGCAGTTCGAAAGTTTGTTTGTTTCCACGGCTATTACCGAAGAAATTGCCGACAAAATCAGGGAAGCCAACCATCACTCTTTAAACCAACTCGTATGAAAACGTCTTTCACAATCATTTTAAGTTTGATTTCGTTTTTTGGCTTTGCCCAAAAAAGGGGTAAAGAAGTATGGAAATTGGTGCAAGTGCGCAACGGTGCCAAGATGTTTCCTGTACCCAGCCAAAACAACGAATTTGGCCTTTCGATAAAGATAAAAAAGTTCAGTGGGTATATTGGTTGCAATCGTTTTAGCGGCAAGTTGGAATACACCAAGGGCGACAACATCAGGCCTGTGACTTTGGTTTCGACCAAGATGGGCTGCCCCGACAATCTTAGTTCGTTGGAATACGCCACCATGGAAGCCATACAGCTTTCAGACAGGTTGGTTATCAAGGGTACAAAAGCGGAATTTTTCAACCAAAACCGCCTGATGTTGCAATTGGAGAAGTTCCATTAAGGCGTTGCCACCGCAATGTCGCTGTAGTTTTGAATCAACACATCGTTGGTTTCCAGAGTGTTGCTGCTATTGCCACTGTTGTCTTTAATGTAGATCTGAAATTTCAGGGTGTAACTATTGGTGTCTTTTATCACCGACCTAAAATCTAATGTTGGACCATAATTCAATATGCCTTCAATTGGGCCTTGTCTTCCGTCGGGGTTCAAAGACGGGAATCGGCCATTTTTGTCTATGAAATAGAGGAAATTATTATTTGTGTCATACACTGGTATTTGGCTGTAGCCATTTTCTGTTTTTCTAAGCACTTTGCAAAACAAGTTTAAACCAGCGTTGCTATTGTCTGTCCCCAAATCGCCATCGCCATCTTTGAAATATAGGGAGATGGTTACCGAGTCGCGTTTCGAAATAATGCCCACGCCATAGCTTGTAATGGTTTGTTTATTGACAGAAAGAAATGTTATTTCGGGTGTTTTCGGAAAATTGGGCCGTTTTTTGCAGGCCAACAGAAGCGATGCCAACAGCAAAATAAAAATTTGTCCGATAGGTTTCATTTGGTCAACTTGCATGTTGGCAAAGTTACAAAGCAAAATGGGATTCGTGCAGGAATATAAATCGGACTTGCTCCACTTGGGCGATGTTCGTTTTTTGCAAAAATCCTTGGAAGCATTTCGTTTTCAATATGAAAATAACGACTTGTACCGGCAATATGTCAATGCCTTGAAAATAAATGCACAAGAGGTTCAAAGTCTGGAACAAATACCCTTTTTGCCTATTTCATTTTTCAAGCATCATCCGATAGTGTCCACTACTGAAATTTATGAAAATTTCTTTGAAAGTAGCGGCACTACTGGGAGCCATCGCAGTAGGCTGTATTTTTACGACAGCGATTTCTATTTGCAAAATGCGGCTGCGATATTTGAAAGTTTTTTTGGTGCATTGTCCGGCTATTCTTTCTTTTTTTTGCTGCCCAATTATCTCGAAAGAAAACATTCGTCGCTAGTGGCTATGGCCAACTATTTTTTTCAAAAATCAGACCAGCGTTTTGGCGGATTTTATTTACACGATTTCCCCGCTTTGCACCAAGACCTGCTAAAAGCGCTCCATTCAAAAAAACAAAAGGTAGTGCTTTGGGGTGTTACTTTTGCTTTGCTCGATTTTGCCAAATCATTTGAGGCGGAATACGAAAATTTGACCGTTTTCGAAACTGGCGGCATGAAAGGAAGAGGCCAAGAGCCACTTAGGAGCGAAGTGTATGAAGTGTTGAAATCGAAATGGAAATGCAGCCACATTCATTCCGAATACGGCATGACGGAATTGTTTTCGCAAGCCTATTCTATTGAAAACGAGTTTTTTACCACTCCTTCTACAATGAAAGTCTTCATTCGCGAAATGGAAGACCCTTTGAATGTACATAGTAGGTACAACGAAAGAGGAGGGATAAACATTATAGACCTTGCCAACATCGATACCTGTTGTTTTATTGAAACACAAGATGTTGGTTTGCTACATGAAAAAGGATTTCAAATACTTGGCCGTTTCGACAATTCAGAGGTAAGGGGTTGTAATTTGATGTGGACAAATTGACAATGAGATGATTAAGCGATTGCTAAAAAATAATCAAGCTGTGTTGGAAGTTCTCAGAAAAATAAGAGCGCTTATAAACAATGCTGTCAAATGGCTGAATATTAAGGTTTTGCCACATATTCCCATTTCCTCGAAATGGATTGGAGGGCCGAGAGGAGAACTCAGAACATTTCAAGAAATTGAATTGTATGTAGAAAAGAGAAAAGAAAAGTATCCCAATTCAGCTTTTTGGCATTTTTTTCAAGGTGCAATAAACCTAAGGCCTCCGTTGCTTACTTTGGGTAATCCTGTGAAGGAAGCCCAATTGTTTCCAAAACTCACGAAAACTGACGAATTTTTTCTTCGCTTGCCCAATGCCAAAGTGTACACCCACCACTATTGTATCATCACTGATGACGATTTGTTGGTAGTGCCTGTGTCTAGTGTTTTTTCATCACAAAAACATTCCCACTTTGCTTTTTTCTCCTTTTCACTTCCCCAAACCAAGTACTTGCCTGGAAAAACGCTCATCATGAATTATGGTCACAATTATTTCCATGCCATGATAGATGCCCTGCCCACTTTGTATTTTGCCGAATTGGCTGGGTACAAATTGGACGAAATTGACCATTTTATTTTCACTGGGTTTTCAAAAGAAATATACTATGCCATTTTCAAGCGAGTCGGAATTCCTGAACATAAAATTATAGTAATAAACCATGTGGTGAATTATGAATGTGAAGAATTATTGGTAGGTACGGTATTCGAAAGGCATGGTGATTGGTACAAAGATTATGTGGTGAAAAAACTTGGTATCCAGTTGACCGAAAATAAACACCATTTTCCAAAACGTATTTATGTTAGCAGGGCTAAGGCTAAAATGCGAAAAGTCATCAATGAAGACGATGTAGCAGAATTTTTAAAGGGCTATGGTTTTGAGATTGTATACAACGAAGGCTTGTCTTTGGAACAACAAGCCGAAATGTACTACAACGCCGAATACATCATTTCGGCACATGGTGCCAATTTGGTGAATATTTTATACTGCAAACCTGGTACGCACCTATGTGAAATAAGGTATAGGAAGCACACTAGGTACTACAGCAAAGTATATTTTCAAATGGCCAACGCATTCAAAATGAAATACTATTTGTTGTATTGCGACGAGGGTAGGCTTTCTGAAAACTATGAAGGCAATGAAATAGAAGCCGAAAGCGACATGCTGGTCAATCTTAAGCACCTAGAACAGATAATCAAAGAGATGGGTTTAGGCAGCAAGTAGTGGCTATTGCCTTGCAGGTCTTATCAAGTTCAAATCGGTAAATTTCAAGTTGAATCTTTTGGCCAGTGCTTGGTTGGTAATACAGCCTTTGTACGTGTACACCCCGTTTTCAAACCATTCTTTGGTAAACATCAGGTTTTCCACGCCGCCGTATTTGCCCATTTGCAA
>JBIKRJ010000119.1:0-7489 GCA_044349205.1 Cytophagales bacterium
AGGGAGAAAAAAAACAGGCCTCGAAAATTTTCCCTTTTGCCAAAAAGAAAATAGTACTTGTACAAAATGGTGTTAACATTCCAGAAACTATCTCTCAAAAAAAACACGATAACAATTCCATTATCATTTGTTGTATTGCGCGGTTAGATTATCAGAAAAACCTTGAATTGCTTATTCCCATTACCAAAAAATTACTGATTAGCACCAAAAAAAAAGTAACTATAAACGTGATAGGAGTTGGTAATAATGACAACGAACTTAAAAACCTTATCGATAAAGAAAAACTAACTGATACGATTAACCTTAGAGGATTTACAAAAGACACCTCTTTCTGGCTCAACGATGCTCACTTATTTTTGTCAACATCTCGTTGGGAAGGAATGCCGCTCAGTATTTTGGAAGCTTCTGCACATGGCCTTCCCGTCGTGGCGAGTGATGTAATAGGAAATAAAGATGCAGTAACAAATGAGGTAACTGGATATTTATATCCAGTAGAACAACCTGAAAAAGCAGCAGCTTTTGTTCTTGAAATCTTAAATGATAAAAATCTCTATGAACAAATGTCAAAAAAAGGTAAAGAAAATGTCCAGAAAAACTTCTCTTTAAAAGTCATGGCGCAAAAAACTGAACACCTTTATTTAAGCTTGGCAAAATAACACCTAATCCTCTAACATCTTCAAGTCTCCCATTCCGCTTCCTACTATACCGCGCACCGAACCAAACACTTTCACGGTACTGCTCATGGCTTTTTCCATTTGCTTTTCGCGCTCGGCCCACATCTTTTCCATGAAAATCCTTTCCTTATTTATGGTTTCTTTCACATTTCTAAAACCTTCGGCCACCGCTTCCAGTCGGTTGCGAAACTCATCGCCTGTAATGTAATTGTACAACAAGCCCAATTTGTCTTCTCTATTTTCTTGCGAATCCAGTACAGTTTGAATTTTGAGCAAACTGTCTCGCAACACAAATGAAAGGCTTTTAACTTCGGCATAGCTACATATCCAAATACCATCTTTCGAACCAAATTTATCCATGTCGGCGGGCATGGCTTCAGTAACCAAAACTGCCACTGAGGCTCCCAACTCGCGCATGTCGTGCTTCAGCTTTTCTATCCATTTAGGCTCAAAATTTTTGGTGCGCTTGCTTTCATATACAATCTTGCCACACACTTGACCTGAAAAATTTCTCACCACTTGTATCGAATCGGCACCTTTTACTCCCTTTGGCACTTCTTGAATCAAGTCATGTGGGAAGAAATTTCGTAACATTTCTTCCAGAGCCAATTCTTGCACTTCGCCCTGCATTTGCATAGAACCTTGCTCGGCCTTACGGTTGACCTCTGCAATCTGCTCCTTCATTTTATTTATTTGAAAGTCTTTATCTTTCAGCTTCATCTCGTATTCGTTTGCAACCGACTCCTTTATTTGCTTCAAGGCCTGTTCCATTTCCTCGTTCTTTTTGCGTTGCACCTCCATTTCTATTTGCAGGCGCTGTTGCTGCATGTCGTGTTTCAGTTTTTCGTTTTCGAAAACAATCTTTTGCATGTCGGAAGTTTCTTTGCGCTTGGTTTCCAATTCGGCATTTAGCAACGATAGCCTTTGTTGAAAATCTTTTTGTATTTGTTCACGCAGCATACCATCCAAATTTTTCCTTTCCTCGGCCAGCTTTTGAGCCACGGCCTCTTCGGTATCCTTGCGGTGTTTTTCTTCTAACTGGGCGATACGGTTATCAAAAGCCACCCTAAACTTTTGTTTTTCCTGTTCCAATTGGTTGTTTAGCACCTCGCCCACCCCAAAAGTGTGTCCGCATTTTACGCAGGTTATTTTGTTCTCTTCCATAGTATTATCATTTTTAAAAGTCTGGTCTAAACGTCCATAGCCAAAAAGAATTGCCTCAATTTTTCCACATCTTTAACGCCAGCCGTGATTTCAAATTTGCTGTTCAAATCGAAACCCACAACCCATGAATATTTCTTGTCGATTTCTTTCAGTTCATTGGCGTCTTCAAGTCCTATTCCTCCGCTCAGAATCACAGGCTTGTCGAGTTTATATTTATCCAGCAAACTCCAGTCAAATTTTTGACCCGTTCCACCATGTTTTGGACTTTTGGTATCAAAAAGAAAATAATCGGCCACTGTGGTAAACCCAGCCATCTCTTCAAAACTCGTTTGCTCGTCTATCGAAAACACTTTGATAACACCAAAACCAGCCTTTTTTATTTTGTCGCAATACGCCACCGATTCGCCCCCATGCAGCTGGGCGTATTTGAAATTGTGTGCATTTAAAATAGACAAAGCATTATCAATTGGGATATTGACAAACACTGCCACAGGACTTGTTTTTGCTGTTAAAGATTCAAGCAACTCTTTTTTGAAAATACCTGAAACGCTGCGCGAAGAAGGCGGATAAAAGATAAAACCCATAAAATCGGGAGAAAGACTTGCGACCTCAGCCACGTTTTGGACATCTCGCATGCCACATACTTTGATCTTCATAGTTCCTAGTTTATAGTTCTTAGTTCGATGTTCATAGTTAAAAGGTATTTCTACTTCAAACCAGTTGCACTACTGTGGTTTGATGTACCAAATATTTTCGGCCGTTGGATTGGTCGCTGCAAAGTATCCTGGTCCTGCGGTGCTCAAGCTTCACAAATTGCCTCTTTTTTAACTGAAAACAACTGCCATGTGGCAAATCTTTCAAAAAGGCTTGCCCTTCTTTCAATTCTGCTTCCGATATTTCTTGTCCAAACAAGCCCTGTTCGGAACAAGAAGTAGCACGCGGATTTTTCAAAAATGCCTTTAGCTTAAGAACTGCCTCTTTTTCAAGTATATTTTCAGAAAGTAATGGGAAAAAGAGATTTCTGAATTCCTGTTTCCACTCTTGTCCATGAGGCAATATTTTATACCCATATTTTTTAAAAGCGGTAAGGTGCGCCACCTCGTGCAAGTAGGTGGTCAAAAAAGACATCGGATTCAAATTTCCGTTCACGCTCACCTCGTGCTGTTTTGAAACGGAATTGAAACGGTAATTGCCAAGTTTGGTAGCCCTTTTGGGCGAAATCACGAATTTGAAGCGATAGTGGAGCCACAATTCATGGCAATATCCAACTGTATTGGCAGGCAAATAGTGGCAAAAAATGTGTAGGGCTTCAGATGTTTTCTCCACGCCCTAAAAATAAGAAACCCAAGCGATTGCTTGGGTTTCTTACCGAAATTTTCTTTTGGAAGAAAATTACTTCGCAGCAGCAGCTGTGTCAACAGTAGCAGCAGCAGAATCAACAGTAGCAGCAGCTGAATCAACAGCTACAACAGCAGTAGAATCTACAGCAGTAGTTTCAGCAGCAGGCTCGCTTTTGTTGCAAGAAGCCAATGCAATCACCGATGCAACGGCTAGGAAAAGAACTGATTTTTTCATTTTGGGTTTTTTGTTTAATGTTTAACACTATTAATCTACAAACTAAATAAATGCGTTTGAAAAATAAAAGAGAATTGTATTATTTTTTTGCGTGATTAGATTTTTACTTGCTCCTGAATACCAACTGAATAGGCACACCCTCCAATTGGAAGTGTTGTCTCATTTTGTTTTCAAGGTAGCGTTCGTATGGCACCTGAATGTACTGGGGCAGATTACAAAAAAAGGCAAAAACGGGATTGTGCGTAGGAATCTGAGTGATATACTTTATTTTGATGTATTTTCCTTTCAATGCAGGGGGCGGATAAGCTTGTATCTCGGGCAACATTTTATCATTCAGTTCTGAAGTACTTATTTTCCTGTTTTTGTTTTCATATACCTCCATCGCCTTTTCAATGGATTGAAAAATACGCTGTTTTGTAGCCACCGACGTGTAGATTATTGGAAAATAGTTGATGGGCGCCATGCGCTGGTAAATGTAATCGGTCATTTTTTTGGCCGAATTGGAGTCTTTTTCAACCAAATCCCATTTGTTGACCAAGACCACAATTCCCTTTTTGTTGCGATGAGCCAAACTGATGATGTTCATGTCTTGGGCTTCAAAACCTTGTGTGGCATCGAGCATCACAATGCACACGTCCGACTTTTCAATGGCTTTCAAGCTGCGCAGTACCGAATAAAATTCAATGTCTTCCTTTACCCTTGCCTTGCGACGAATACCGGCTGTATCGGTAAGAATGAAATCTTTGCCAAACATATTGTAACGCGTATCTACCGCATCGCGGGTTGTTCCCGCTTCATCTTTTACAATGCTACGCTCGGCTCCTATAAGTGTATTCAGAAAAGAAGATTTTCCCACATTTGGTCGTCCTACAATAGAAATTCTAGGTAAACCCTCGTACGGATTTTCGTCTCCTTTTTGTTCAAAGTGGGTAATAATCTGGTCTAGCAGTTCGCCAGTGCCCGAACCTGTTTGCGAGGAAACTGGGTATATGTCGCCAAGCCCTAGGGCATAAAATTCCGAAATGTAATTGCCTTGGCTGGGCATATCTACTTTGTTGGCTGCTACTATCACAGGCTTTTTGAACTTTCGCACTACATTGGCAAAATCTTTGTCCAAATCGGTAATGCCCTGTTTGGCATCGACCAAAAAAACCACCACCGAAGCCTCGTCGATGGCCATAGTCACCTGCTTTCTAATTTCGGCTTCGTAGCGGTCTTCCGAACCTTCTATGTAGCCACCTGTATCGATTACTGTAAAATAGTACCCCAACCACTCTGCCTGTCCGTAATGGCGGTCGCGTGTTACACCACTTTCATTGTCCATAATGGCAATGCGCTCGCCTACAAGGCGATTGAAAAAAGTGGACTTGCCCACATTGGGTCGTCCCACGATAGCTACTATGTTGGACATGAAGAAGGGTGATTAGCCCACAAAGGTAGGAAATGGAACTAAAGAACTTCGCTTATTTCACTTAGCGCGTCTTGTGTAAGAGGTTTCGTGATGTATTTAACCACGTAATCGTTGTCCACAATACGTTCTATGTCGCGCTTGTTGTCTGAACTAGAAAGAATGGCAATTTTACATTTCTTCTTCAAAGCCTCGTTGAAGCGTTCAAACTCGAACAGAAACACAAAACCGTCTACAATTGGCATGTTAATATCCAAAAAAATCACTTCGGGAAGTTCCTCGGTGTTGTTTTCGTGGGCTTCCAAATACTCCAAAGCGCTTTTACCAGAGTTTTTGGCTATCACTCTTTCGGCAAAACCATTCAACTCAATGATTTTTTGGCTGATAAAATTGTCGGTGTCATTATCGTCCACCAACATTACCAATTTATTTTTTTTAGCCATTGTTATTCGTTGTCGTTAATTGAGGAAGTACTATCTTAAATTTCGTCCCCACATTGGGAGTAGAATGCACCTCGATACTTCCTTTTAATTTACTTACTGCAGTTTTTACTATGTACAAACCTAAACCCGATCCCGAGGACATTTCAGACGCTCGGTAGAACATGTCAAAAATTTTGTTTTGGTATTCCTGCCCTATTCCCACTCCGTTGTCTTCCACCAAAATCTCAATATCACCTTGATTTTCAGACACCGAGACACTGACATAGGAAATACCCGCTTCAAATTTATGGTATTTCAATGAATTTGAAAGCAGGTTGCCAATAATTGTGTTTATTCTAAGGTTATCGGACTGAAATTGAAGGTTTGGCTCTACATTTTTCCTTATTTCAATCTTATCTACTTTTTCCATGTATCGTAAATCTTCTATGCAGGCGTCCAGAATTTTGTTGAAATCCACATTGGTGACCTCCAATTCCATGCGCGAATTCCTCGAAAACTGAATCAAATCTTTGATAAACTGATCTAGGTTTAGCACACTTTTGTTCATCATATCTAGGTAGGTGTTAATTTCTACCTGCTGATTTTCCATTTTGGCTATGCCAATAAGCCCCATAACCGAGCGCAAAGGTGCTTTTATGTCGTGCGACACCCTGTACACAAAACTGTCGAGCTCGTAGTTGGCATTGAGCAATTTTAGCTCGGTGGTTTTTCGCTCACTTATGTCGTGAAGGTTTATCACAAGGCCGTTTACTGCTGAATCGGCCATAAGGTTGTTACCGGCCATCTCGAAATAACGGTATTGGCCATCGAGGCCTAGCATCCTTATTTCGGGCAATATTTTAAATTCTTCGGGACGACCCAAAAGCTGGCGAAGAAAAAGCTCGGCCGACTCTTTATCTTCTGGATGAATAAACTCAAAAAGGGTTTTTCCTTGGATTTTTTGAGGTACATAGCCAAGTATTTTTTGCACCGATGGACTAACAAAAACCATTTGTAATTTGTCGTTCAAAATGGCCGTAATGTCATACGAGCTTTCAATAAGCGCTCGGAACTTCTTTTCGTTGCCTTGAATTATGCTTTCCACACGCTTTCTTTCGGTAATGTCGCGCATGATACCTTGATGGCCGCCATCGTCGAAAATGGTGACTGAAAGCTCGACAATAAAAACGGCACCCCCCTTTTGTTTGAACTTCCTTTCAAGTATAAGCGACCGCTTGTGTTCATTTTTCAACAATTCAATATTGAAAAAACGATCGTCCTTCTCGTCTATCAACGATTTCACATTCAATCCTACCAGCTCGCCCTTACTATACCCCAACATTTGGCAAGCCTTCGGATTGGCATCGGCAATAATGCCCAGCTTATCGGCAGAATATATACCATCGGAAGCTTGTTCCAACAGCATGCGATAATTGGCTTCACTTTTGCGCAATTTTTCTTGGTAGTTGTACACCTGTGTTACGTCTATGCCCAATCCCAATAATCCATTGGCTTTGTATTCGGGCAGGTAGAACGGAATTTTACTTATTTTGAAAATCCTGGTAGATCCATCGGGCATTTGGACTGTTTCTTCCACCGGCATAGTAACGCTACCTGTTTTCATGATTTCTTGTTCATGATTGTAATAGGTTTCGGCAAAATGACTGGGAAACAAATCGAAATCGGTTTTGCCTATCAAAGCTTCTTTTGGCATGCCATGCACTTGTTCCAAAATAGAATTGATAAGTAAAAAGCGACTGGAAGGATCTTTCAAGAAGATTTTGTGAGGAATGGCATCCAGCACTCTGGCAAAAGTGTTCCAGTTTTCTCGCAACAGTGAACTTGCCTTGAATTGTGCACTTTCGTCAAAAATTCGAATAAACCATTTAGTAGTATTTTCGGCTTCTAACCTTCTTATATACATATTTCCCCAAAAACTTTCGCCATCTTCTTTCTGAAATTCTACATGTTGTATGTAATAGCCTTTTCCCTCTAAATCTTTTCTTATTTCATCGACAGATAAGGATACGTTCTTTTTGGCAAAAAAATGAACCACAGAAGTAGAGACTAGGCTGTAGTTGACAGAAAAAATATTTTTGGTAGCCTGATTCAGAAATTCTATCAGCAAGGTAGTGCCATCCACTAGTATCATACATTCCTGCGAGTCTTGGAAGATTAAATCGACCATGTCGCCCCTATGCTTAAATTTGTTTTCGAAGTATAGTTTCAGAACGGCAAAAACGAAA
>JBIKRJ010000008.1:0-27258 GCA_044349205.1 Cytophagales bacterium
ATGTTTTTAAGGTAAAAAATCGAAAAGAAATTAGAGCAAAGTTTGGGCTATCAGATACTCAATTCGTTGTATTATTTGTTGCGTCTTCAGTTAAAGACAAAAGAAAGGGATTCTTTCTTTTAGAAAAAACATTGCAAAAATTAGGAAGCGATTTTACTTTGCTTTGTGTTGGAAAAGTGGAAAATAAGGAACTTGGCATTAGATATTTTGATTCTATTGACGATGAAAATATTTTATCTGATTTGTACAATGCCGCTGATATCTTTGTTTTGCCTTCTTTAGAGGATAACTTACCAAATACCATGATTGAAGCACTGTCATGTGGTACACCAATAGTCGGTTTCAATATAGGAGGTATTGGCGAAGTAGTACGATACGGAATGGATGGATATTTGTCAGATGATGTCAGTGAAAACGGATTACTCTCAAAAATCAATCTTATTAGGGAAACAATTTCAACTTTTATAAGACAAGAAATCAGCCATTTTGCCCACAATAGATTCGATCAAGTTAAACAAGCTCAAAAATACATCGATTTGTATCAAAAAATTATTTAAAAAAATTAATACATTTTTTGGGTATTCAGTATTTGACAACACAAAATTCTCATAAATAAATTAAATAACTTTTAGATTATTTTGGACTCCACAGTAACACATTTTCCCATTGCTAATCTCAGAATTGCCATAAGCTGTGTGGGATTTCCTATTCAGTCAGAGACTTTTATTTTAAATCAGATTGTTGACCTTATTGACAAAGGCCATCATGTAGATATTTTTCCTTATGTAAAGTGTGAAAGCGATAATCCGCATGCAAAATATGTTGAATATGGATTAAGCGACAAGACATTTCCAAGTGGTCCTACTCCCTTTTCCTTTTTAACCAGAATTAAAATATGTATTCTTTTTGCAATACACAATCCATCAAAAATAATTCATCTAATTAAGCTTTTAAACTTTTTGAAATTTGGCAAGTCGGCTTTGAATCTCACTTTATTTATGTCAGCCAAACCATATCTGGAGAGAGCACCTTACGACATATATCACGGTCATTTTGGGGAAAGTGGAGTAGCCCTTGTGAAATTGAAAAAGGCGGGTGTGATAAAAGGAAAAATAATCACCACATTTCATGGGTATGATGCGCACTTCACGCCTCAGGACATAGAGCAGAAGAGGATATTTTACAGTGAACTTTTTAGGGAGGGGAATTGGTTTACTGCCAATTCTGAATATACCAGAAAGAAGATATGTTTGTTGGGATGTAAAGAAAATCTTGCTATTAGAATGCCAGTAGGTTTAGATTCTGCCAAGTACAATGTTAAAACTAGGGAATATGTACAGAACAATGTCTTGAGAATTTTGTCGGTAGGAAGGTTAATTCCTGTCAAGGGATTGCAATATGGAATTGAAGCAATTGAATTGCTTGTTCGAATGGGTTTTGAAAACATAGAATACTGGATTGTTGGTTCTGGGGAGCTTTATGATGAGTTAGCTAATCTTGCGGAACGAATTGGGGTTGCATCAAATGTGAAATTACTTGGTAGTAAATCGCAAGAAGAAATTATAGAGATTATGTCACAATCTGATATATTTCTGCATCCAGCTGTGACAGATACAGATGGTAGGCAAGAGGCACAAGGCTTGGTGATTCAAGAGGCTCAAGCAATGGAGATGGCCGTGATAGCGACTAGAACAGGTGGGATTGCAGATGGGGTTATTGAAAATGAGTCAGCTTTTTTGGTGGAGGAAAAAAATGCCTTAGCACTCGCAGAGGCTATTAAACAGTTTATTGAGAACAAAGAGTTAATTTCGCGTTTTGGTAAGGTAGGCAGAGAATATGTTGAACAAAACTTTGATATAAGAAAACTTAACGACCAGTTGTTCGAAATTTACCTTTCATAATGTAAAATTATTTCAGTGGAGCACCTACCCGAAAAATATCCTCTGGGCATATCTGTAGTGATATGTTGTTATAACAGCGAAAAAAGAATAGAAAAAACCTTAGAACATTTAGCTCTTCAAAAAGCAAACGATGTTCCTTGGGAAATAATATTGGTCGACAATAATTGTAAGGACAATACAGTAGCAACTGCCAACGCATATTGGAAGGAATTGGGATTAACGTATCCTGATTTGAAAGTTGTTCAGGAGTTAAACCCTGGATTAATTCATGCAAGGAATAGAGGCATCAGTGAAGCAAGATTTAAATACATTTTGTTTTGTGATGACGACAATTGGTTGGATTGTGAATACTTAGATATAGCCTACAAACTAGTTTCTGGAGATTCAGCGATTGCGTCTCTTGGTGGTTCTGGAGAACCTATTTACGAACAATTTCAAGTTACATCATGGTTTCCCCCATTTGCAGGTTTATTAGCTACAGGCCCGCAAGGAAAGGGAGGGCTTGATATAGATGGTGAGTCGAAAGGATGTTTATATGGTGCTGGAATTGTGCTGAATAGAACCATATTGGATTACCTTCATGATTTAGGATTTGCTTCCACTCTTTCGGGTAGAAAAGAATCCTCATTGTCCTCTGGTGAAGATACAGAACTGTCATTTGCTTTAGGTTTATTAAATGCTAAACAATTTTACTCTTCAAAACTCAGATTCAAGCATCTCATTCCTCAATTCAGAACAGAGTGGTCTTATTTAAGAAGGCTTTCATTTAG
Source organism: Cytophagales bacterium (assembly GCA_044349205.1). GTDB lineage: Bacteria > Bacteroidota > Bacteroidia > Cytophagales > UBA9547 > UBA9547. The sequence continues at coordinate 2,672 of JBIKRJ010000008.1, forward strand.
TATAGGCCGTTCTGATTTTTATCTTTCATCCTTTTTTGCTTCAAAGAAAAAATATAATTGGATTGTTTTGGTTCTCACCAACTTCATTGTGTTGGTAAGGTCTTGGAGAAGAGCATTTTTAGCATCATTTGAAGCAGGGAAAAAAGAAGTTTTGATATATGAACGAATGAAAGGTCAGTTTTACGAATCATTTTTTCATTATCGTAAGTTCAAAGAAAACATTCATCGAGTTCAGGCACTCAAAAAGAGTATTAAAGATGCGACCAATCTTTCTCCCTAAATTACACAACAATACGGGCTTTTAGTAACAAATCAATGACTAAAATTCTACTTGTTTCCGAAACTTTACCACATCCTGATAGGGGAGGCTCTAGTCTTACACTTTACAACATTTTCAAAGATTATGGTCTGGACAATTTTTATTGCTACACGTTCTCTACTTCGGCTCGAAACGCATTAGTTGAACCTTTTGTAAAGAATGTTCTGATTGCGGATAAAAAGATTTTGTTTAGAGTAGTTTCTTGGTTTCCTTTTTCTGGAAGAACAAACCTGATCCTATCCCAAATCGATGAATTTCTTGTCAGGTTGTTACCCTTGCAACACCTAAAAGTGGTAAAAAAATTTAATCCAGATGTGGTACTGTTTTGTCCACTTACGGCCAAATTGTTGAAAGAATATCCAAGGTTTAAGAGTAAAATCAAATGCCCCAGCATTGTCTATTTTATGGACGATTGGCCTGTGGGTGGCGAACATATTTGGGATGCAAAAATCAAGCAAATGTTGAACGATGCTTCAGGTCATTTTTTTATAAGTGAGTATTTGGAGCAGTCTATGCAAGAAAGATTGGGATTCAACAAGAAGAAATTTTTAGCGGTACACAATCCTATAGATTTACACAGTATTGTGTATTCAAACATTGAAATTGAAACCACGGGCACTTTCCGAATTGTATATGCTGGTTCTTTGTGGGGTATACAGTTGGATGCAGTAAAACAGTTGGCGGAAGCTGTGGGCTTTTTGCGAAAAATAGGAGTGGATATTGTACTTGAACTTTATACGCAGGATAGGTTCTATGAGCCTTTGAAAAATTTTTGGGACGAGAATGGCATCGTATTTGGCGGATGGATTCCTTCCGCCGAACTGAGAAAAAAACTTCATAAAATGGATTTGCTGCTAGTAGCTTCTTCTTTTTTAGAAGAATATAAAAACTTGACCCTAGGTTCTTTGCAAACCAAAGTCACAGATTATCTTGCTGCTTGCCGACCTGTTCTATGTCTTGGCCCAAGTTACTCGGCCAATAATTTGTTTGTCAAAAAGTGGGATTGCGGCCTTACTTTTGAGTCAAGTTCGGTGAATGAATTAGCTGATTTTATATCCGAGCTTATTCCAAGAAGAAATAGCTTCAGAGATAAGATACAAAATGGAGTAAAAGTGTTGGAACAGAAGTTGAATACAAAAGTAGTGTTTAGTGAAGTTCAAGATTTTATTAAAAATATTGCTCTTGTCAACTAATCAAAACACGGCTTGTTGGATTTATAGACCATGAAAATACTTGTTCTGAACAATTATCCTTTTCAGGAGGTGTGGGAGGAGATAAAGCAAGGTAAAAAACCTGCCCACCACTTGTATGGGGTCGATGTGATGGAACAAGAAGGGCACGAGGTCATATTGGTTCCTTTTCGCAAAAGTCGGTTTTGGATAAAAATGTCCAAATGGCTTTCTAAAATTCCCTTTGTCGAATTTGGTGATTTAGACCAACAAGTAAGCGCCTTGAAAATGTTGAATAAATGCGATGTTATTTATTCGCCATGCCAAACGCAAACTGGGTTATTGTCTTATCTCAGGGCAATTGGCCTTGTTCGCAAGCCAATAGTGTCTATCGGGCATCATCCTTTTATAAAAGGCAGATTCTCAAAATTCAGAATTCCTTTTTTTAAATGGAGTTTTGCGGGTACCGATGCCTATCCAGCTTTGTCTGAGTATGTGGCAAACGAAATAAAGAGTTTAAGTAAAAGTACTATCACAAGGTCTTTATTTTGGGGACCCGATATGTCTTATTACCACTATAAACCAAATTTAGGAAATGATATAGTGGTTTCGGGTAGAACAGGCAGAGACTATTTGACCTTTGGGAAAGCTGCAAGCCAAACCAATGCGCCTTCAAAAATTATTTGTTTAAAACGCGATTACAAAGACGATTTCAGATCTTTTGGTAAAAATGTCGAAGTGGTTTGCAACGATAAATCAATTGATTATCATGAAATGTGCGATATTTATCAAAATGCTCGTATAGTCGCAATACCTTTTGTTCATACACATAATTTGTGCGGTCTTACAAGTTTGACCGATGCATTGGCTATGGGAAAGCCAGTTATCATGACTAAAACACAATTCATAGACCTTGATATTGAGAAAGAGGGCATTGGGATTTGGGTAGAATCGGGAGATGTGGAAGGATGGCGTACTGCCATAGAAAAAATATATGGGGATGAGGATTTGGCACATCAAATGGGTTTGAAAGCAAGAAAATTGGCTGAAAGTCGCTTTAATTACAGTAATTTTTCATCCGATGTTATTGAGTTGTTAAAAAAGGTGGTAAAAGAAAGATAGTTCAAGTTGTCTAAGAGATTGAAAATTGCCTTTGTTTGTGAGTATGATATGCAAGACCCTTTTCAACGGTCGGGTGTACCTTATTTTATTGCCGAAGGTTTCAAAAAATTAGGTCATGAAGTAATTCAAATTGGCCCTTTCGATAATAGGAGAAAACTTTATCATAGAATTTGGAATAGTATTTTTGTTCTGATTTTCAATAAGTTATTACAAAATAAATGGGGCAGTATCCACAATTTATGGTCGAAAGAATATTTGCAAAACTATTCAATACAAGCCGAAGAAAAGCTGAAAGGTTTGGATGTAGACTTGGTTTTTAGTCCTGAAGCGCACACGATTGCCTACTTGAATACAGATAAGCCCATCGTTTTTTGGAGAGATTCAACTTTCGAAAACTTGCTTGACTATTATCCCGAATTTTCCAACATACATCCTATTTGTGTGAGGCAAGGACACAATGCCGAGAAAAGTGCTCTTCAAAAAGCAGCTTTGGCGGTTTATACATCCGATTGGGCCGCCAAATCTGCAATAGAATTTTATGGAGCAAAACCTGAAAAGATTTTGTTGGTGGGCAGGGGTGCCAATTTATTCGAAGAGCCAAAAGAGGTCGAAGAACTGATAGCCAATAGAAGCAAGCTTGAAACACTTAAAATCCTTTTTATTGGTGCAAATTGGAATAGAAAAGGGGGCGACAAAGTGTTTGAAACAGTATCATTACTCAATGAATTGGGTGTAAAGACCGAAATGCATGCCATTGGCGAAAAGCCAAAAATGAGTAATGTCCCTATTTGGTTACACCACCATGGATATTTAAAAAAGTCTGAAAAATCTGACTATCAGCAAATTAAAAACTTGTATGCCGAATGTCATTTTTTTATGATGCCAAGTCATGCCGAAAATTTTGGGATAGTATATGCCGAAGCCAGCGCTTATGGTTTGCCTTGTGTGGCATCTAATACGGGGGGAGTTTCATCAGCAGTCAAACATTTAGCCAATGGACTTTTGTTTGAGCCTTCTACACATCCCAATGAAATTGCCAAGGCTATTCGCAGCATTTGGGATAACAAAACCTCCTATATTGATTTGTGTCGTAAATCTAGGATGGAATATGAAACAAGATTAAATTGGGAAACCAATTGTAAAATAGTTATTCAACAGTACATAGAAAAGTTCGGGGTCTAAGATGTCTTTATTACTTAGTATCATAATTCCAACTTGCCATCGTAACGATATGTTGGCCAAGTGTTTGGAAACACTTGCTCCAGGCAAGCAAACTTTGCCGTTTGAAAAGTACGAAGTAATAGTTTCAGATGATGGCACCCAATCGAGCGCAAAAGAATTTATTTCGCAACATTATCCTTGGGCTAAGTGGGTGAAAGGACCTCGAAAAGGACCAGCCGCTAACAGAAATAACGGTGCCAAACACGCTTCTTCCGAGTGGCTTGTTTTCACCGACGACGACTGTTTGCCTGCCTCAAATTGGTTGGAAGTATATTCTAATGCAATCTATTCCCATCCTGAAATAAATGCATTTGAGGGGGCTATTCATCCTACCGATGAACTTGAAATGCAACAAGAATTTGCTGAGTGTCCGGTGAATAAGACAGGAAATAATTTTTGGTCGGCCAATATTGCCGTGAAAAAAGAATTGTTTTGGAAGGTAGGTGGTTTTGATGAAGGATATTTTTTGGCTGCACAAGAAGACCAGCAGCTAAAAATAGACATAGAAAAAACATCAAGTATATTGTTTGTTCATGATTCGGTGGTTTTTCACCCAATCAGATATAACAATTGGTGGAAGGCAATAAAGAGTATACCCAAACAATCCAAAAATTATGGAAGGTTTGCCGCAAAAAACAAAGTCTATTTGGGGTATAATAGCTTATTTCTTTTCTATAAAGAGCAGTTCTATTTTCATTTAGTTGCGTTGGTCAGACATTTTAAATCATTCAAATTCAAACAGGCCTCCATTTCTTTTGCGTGGCTTTTTTTTGGTGTAACAAGTAACGCTTTCTATTTTATGATTTTCAAAAAATGAAGGTTTTATTTTTAAATTCCAATTCACCCGATTACCTGGCGGAGTCATTGTTTCATGGCTTAAGAAAGCTTTTGGGAAATGACTGTGTCGATGTGCCTAAAATGGATGCAATGTATGCTCCACTAAATGAAGGTGTTAAGGCTAAATTGGGCAATAATGGATTTTCGATTTATGGCCTTTTAGAGGATAATACTGAACTAGTATCTAGAAGATTTTATTGGCAACGAGATGTGGAGTCTTACGACCTGATTGTGGCGGCAGAAGTATGGGAAAATTGGGACATTTTTTGGCAGCTTTATAAGAGGTTTCCTCACAAAAATTTTGCCGTTGTAGATGGGGAAGATATTCCAGCCTTGTTTCCTTACAACAACATGAATTTTAGGTTCAGAAAGATGCCACATTCTTTTTTTGCACCTGTTAGAAAGGTAAAGTATTTCAAAAGGGAAATTGGAACTGGGGCGGAGTGTTATGGGGTTGAAAAGTATTTTCCATCATTTCTTCATGGTTTGTTCAGGATTCCGAAAGACATTTATCCTGTAAGCATGTCTATTCCAGAAGAGAAAATTACCCGACTGACTCCCAAAGACAAGAAGCAACAATTTGTTAGTTACCTCATTGATAAAGATTTGGCTAAGTTGACAAATACTAATTTTTCTGATAAAGGTGAAAAAAAGCATAAGTTCTCTGATGAAAAAGACTATTACGCCGATTTAAAGAATTCAAAGTTTGGTGCCACTTCCAAAAGGGAAGGATGGGATTGTTTAAGGCATTATGAATATGCTGCCAATGGAGTGGTATTATGTTTCAAAGACTTGTCGTCCAAAAATCCCAGATGCGCACCTTATGACCTTAATTCGAGCAATACAATTGAATATTCAGATGCCAATGGTTTGTTAGCACGTGTTACTAATATGCCAGAACGTGAATATGAAGTCCTTTTAACTGCAACCTACAAATGGATTGAAGATAAAACCACGCAAAGGGTAGCATCTAATTTTTTAACTTTGGCACTTTCCTAGACTATTTATAGTTGAAAATACTTTCCCTTTCTACCCTTCCACTCCTCCCTCATTTGGGCTCGGGTAAAACCCGCATTAGATGGACAGAAGGGTTACGAGAACTTGGCCATGACGTGGATGTTCTGCAGCCTACCGATTTTGAACTTTGGCCAAACCAAGTTAGGGCAAAAAAATACCGACAAGCTGTTGGTGTTTTTTTGAAAGTAAGACATTTACTTAAAATTAAAGAGTACGATATTATTGAATTTTATGGGGATGAGTATTGGCTGTTGTTGCTATTGCTAACACGTAAGAAAAAAAGACCCTTGCTTGTAGCGCATGTAGACGGTATCGAATTGCATGATATGGATAAAGAACAACGCTTTTGGCATCCTCGTGTTGGTTTCAATAAGTGGTTGTATAAAAACACCCATCATCGGTTTTCCAAAATCACTTTTTCACTTGCTGACCGTTTTGTATGTGGTTGTCAAGACGATTTGGATTATGTTTTACAGCATCGACTCTTTACAAAAAAAGAAGCTTTATGTATTTCGCCGGCCTTAGATGAATTGTTTCATGAAATACCATTTCAGCAATCGAAACAGAAAATCATCTTGTTTTTGGGTTCTTGGATTGACAGAAAGGGCATTAGAATTATTCCTGATGTGCTTTCAAAAATATTGTACAAATTTCCTGATTATCAATTCCATGTGTATGGAGCTTGGTATGCCAAAGATTATATCGAACAATTGTTTGATAATGATTTAAATGAAAGAATATGCGTTTTTGATAAACTATCACAAGTTGAACTATTGGAAGGAATTAAAAAATCAGCTATTTTCTTCTTTCCATCCTATTCCGAAGGTTTTGGACTGGCCACTGCCGAGGCTATGAGTTGTGGTTGTGCCGTGGTGACAACCAAAACAGGTTTAGGTTCTAATTTAGAGCATGGAAAAGAAGCACTTGTATGTGACTTTGACAACATAGAGCAAATGGAAGATGCCATTTCAAAACTGATTAACAATGAGGAATTGCGCCTTGAAATAGCGTTGAATGGATATAATAAGGTGAAACAGTTTGTTTGGCAAAATCAAATTATGAAATTGGAGCAAGCATATTCAAATTGGGTGAAGGGTTGAAAAATGAGGCTATTGTTTATCACTTCTGCCTATGAACCAGGCAGAGACGGAGTGGGAGATTATGTGAGGTTGCTAGGCGAAAAATGCCAATTGGCTGGGCATGAATGTGCGGTTTTGGCTTTGAACGATAAGTTTACTTCCCAAAAAATAGAAATCGAATCGCATGGATTTAAGCTTTTGCGTTTGCCAGTTTCAATTTCAAGGAAACAGAAAGAAATTCTATCGAAAACCTTCATCGATTTTTTTCGACCCGACTGGGTCAGTTTGCAATTTGTTAGCTACGGCTACGACAAAAACGGCATTGCTTCCGATTTGTATTTCGTTTTGAAAAAAGTTTTACCAAATACAACCATACCACAAGTTACATTTCATGAATTATGGATAGGCACAGAAAAAGGACATCAGATAAAACCTTTTATAATAGGGCAGGCGCAAAAATTTTTTATCATGCGCATTCTCAAAAAATTCAAGCCCAAGTTTGTTTGTGCTACTACTGAAGTGTTTTGTTTTATGCTTTCCCAAAACGGCATAAAATCTCATTTTTTGCCCACTTTTAGCAATATTCAAAAAACAGGTGATACCTCTAAATTTGATTATCAATCATTTGTAAGCAAAACATTGCCAAGAGAAGAGGCATTATTTTTTGTGTTTTTCGGTTCGATAAATCCTAATTGGAATCATCGTCTTCTTTTTGAATATCTATTGGCACAACAACATAAAACAGGAAAAAAATTTGTAATATTTTCTGTCGGAGTTTTGGGTAAGGGAGAGGGAATTTGGGAGGAAATTTCAAATACATATTCTAACAACCTCACATTTGTAAAACTAGGGCCAAAATCTGACGAGGAAATTTCTGTCTTATTTAATGAGTGCGATTTTGGTTTGACAGGTTATCCCGAGATTGTGTACGAAAAAAGTGGTGCCATTGCCGCCATGATCGACAATGGCTTGAAGGTGATTTTGTCAAACGATACGGTACAGCAACCTGGTTTTCATCGTAAATTGAACGATCCCTCAATTCTAAAACTAGACGATATCAAGTCTAATATTATTTTAAATTACATGGCAAAAGTGGAGGTAGGAGATTTACTGAAGAAAGTAAGTGAGGAGTTTTTAACACAATTTGAGAAGTAGATGGGACATTCATTGGCTTTTGGAGTACTTATTACCAATTACAACACGTGGGACAATACCATTGAATGTGTGAATAGAATAGCCCATTTTTTTGGTTCAGATTGTAAAGAAATCGTGATTGTAGATGACGTTTCGGACCAAAAGCCAAGTTTTGAATTTCCCGAAATGGTCAAAATTTTTAACAATAAGGTCAATATAGGCTATGTGCGTTCGGTGAATGTGGGCATGAAAGAAATGACGACCGATGTGGTGCTTTTGCTTGATTCAGACGCACTTGTTCTTTCAGACATATCAAAAATCATAATTAACGAATTTGAAAACGATTTGCATCTTGGCGCAATGGGCTTTCAGCTTGTCGATAAAAAAGGACTAAATACTGGTTGTTGGGAAAATGAGCCCAATTTTTGGTCATTGGTTTTGGGACAAAAGCTGTATGAGAAGTTCTACAAGACAGTCAATCGCAATACCCATTTCATCGTGTATTCTTGTGCTATCGCCATTCGAAGAGCATGTTTTATTGAATTAGCTGGATTCGACGAAAATTTTGATTTTTTGGATGGCGATGCCGATTTTACAATGCGCGTGAACCGTTCTTCTTGGAAATTGAAACGGTTGGATAACGTCAAAATTTATCATGAAGGCGGCGGAAGTCCGCAGAAAACGAGCAAACGAGTAATGCGTTATTATGTGAATAGATACAGATTGCTCCAAAAACATGGCCTGTTGGCCTCTCGTTTTTTGGTGAAAAATGCCACTCTTTGTAGGCTATCGCTTGAATATATTTTGTTGTATTTGGCTGGTCGCTTTGTGTACGATTCGGTAGTTTTTCAAGACAAGTTGAAAGGTAGAAAAGAAGTGATTGCGTATGTTTACGCTTCTTATTGATTAAAATCGATACATCTTTTGAAAATCCTTCTTCAATCAACCGTTTTTTATCCTTTGGTAGGGGGAGTTGAAACGGTATCAGAATGTCTTGCCAACAACTATCTTGCTTTAGGGCATGATTGCACTGTCATTACCCGCACATCTTCTTCTGAATCGGACAATCGATTTGCCTTTAAAGTGGCTAGAAATCTTTCTTTTAGACAAAAACTCAACATCATTTCCCAACACGACATTCTGCATTGCAATGGTGCAAGCTTGGAACTTGTTATTTGGGCAAAAATTTTGGGTAAACCTGTAGTATGGACGCACGTAGGGTATCAACTTACCAGCATTGACGGTTTGGGCTGGCACATGGGCGAGGCTTCTCCATTGTCCCCTTTTCAGTCTTTTTTATTTCATTACCGCAAACAAGGTTTACTAAAAGCAAGTGCCGAATATGCCAAGCTTCTTTTGAGGCGATTGGTGGCAAAAACCTTGGTTGACCGACATGTAGCCGTTACGGGTTGGGTAGCAAAAAGACAACCATTTAAAAATCAAGAAGTTATTTATAACCCATTTCCTACAGGCCGTTTTGCATCAGTAGTCGAAAAAGAAAATGATGAATACGATTTCTTTTATTTGGGCAGGTTAGTGTCCGAAAAAGGAGTTGCCACTCTTTTGAAGGCATTTGCAGGTTTTATTTCGGCAAAGCCCAATTATGAGAAAAAGCTATTGGTTATAGGAGGCGGTAGTTGGCAAGAAAATGTCGAAAAACTGGCAGATGATTTGGGAATTAGAACCAAAGTAGATTTTGTGGGTAAACAAACAGGTGACACATTGCTAAACTATGTTGCCAAGGGGAAAATAGCCATCATTCCTTCCGACTGGGAAGAGCCCATGGGAGGTGTGGCCTTAGAAGTATTGGCGGCAGGTAAACCGGTCATTGTTTCTGAAAGGGGAGGTTTGGCAGAATGCGTACAAGGCGCAGGTTTAACATTTCCAAATGGCGATTTCAAAGCCTTGCAGTCACAAATGGAGCTTTTGGTTTCAGACCAGTTTTTATTGGATAAACTTAGAACAGAGGCGAAATTTCAGGTACAAAAATTTGATGAACTTGCACTTACCCGTCAATATGTACACACTTTTCATCAATTTTTAAATGAGGCAAATAGACCGAAAAACAGGATATTATTTTGCTCTCGTCTGTTTTATCCCAGCATTGGTGGTGCTGAAACCAATGCCGAAATATTGGCGAATGAATTTGTTAAGTTGGGATACGAAGTAATTGTGATTACCGAAACCCCGCTAGGTACGAAATCTGAGAAATACTTCTCTTTTAAATTGGTTAGGAAGCCCAGTGCCATTCAATTGTTGAAATTAGTTTCATGGGCTGATGTGTTTTTCCAAAATGGCATCAGCATTAGGCAGGCTTGGCCACTTATTTTTTATAAGAAAAGATGGGTTATACGCCATTTTACATGGCTCTATCAGCACAACTTGTATGGTAGAATAAATGCCTTTTTGAAGTTATTGCTCAACAAATTTGCAGTGTCTGTTTCGGTAAGCAAGGCCATTGCCAATCATTTGCGCTCTCCATCTTGCGTTATCACCAATCCTTACAATGATCAATTGTTTAGGTTAATACCAAATGTAGAGAGAGACATGGAATTGGTTTATCTGGGCAGATTAGTGTCTGACAAAGGAGTTGACCAATTGCTGGATGTACTATCCATGTTACGTTCCAATAATTGTTTTCCTAAATTGTCTATTATTGGCACTGGCGAAGAAGAGGTTGTGCTGAAAAAGAAATCAGTAATGCTTGGCCTCGACAACCAAGTTAGCTTCTTAGGTGTGAAAGTAGCGGAAGAATTGGTGCAACTTTTGAATAGGCATAAAATAATGGTGGTACCATCCGTGTGGGACGAACCATTTGGAGTGGTGGCTTTGGAAGGAATTGCTTGTGGTTGTGTAGTGGTAGGTTCTGAAGGAGGTGGATTGAAACAGGCAATTGGCGATTGTGGTATTACCTATAAAAATGGTGATATTGAACAGCTTACATCTTTATTATACAATTTGTTGTCACAACCCCAGTGTTTGGAAGAATATACATCAAACAGAATGCAACATTTGGCTAAACACAAAAAAGATTTGATTGCGATACAATATATCGAGGTTTTATTTAACAATGCTTAGAAGATGAGTACGAAAACGAAACCTCGGATCGTAGTTTCGCATCCTGGTAAACAATACGTACACCAGCTTTTATACGCCTTACAACGAGAAGGTTATCTGCAATTGTTCATCACAAGCATTTGGTACAAGCCAAGTTTTTGGGTTTACCAACTCATTAACTCAATACCAATTATTGGGAAAATTATTTTTCATAAATTTTTGAAGAAAAAGACTTTTGCCAATCAGCAAGATGAACTAATTGAGCAATATCCTTGGAAAGAAATGTGGAGGCAAATCTTGGTGCAAGTTTCTACCAAGTATAGGTCAGAAAAATATGTTTTTACTGTAGAAAAGGCACACGACAAATATGTGGCAAGGCGACTTAGGAAACTCAGACCCGATATTTTTATTGGATACGAGAAATCTAGTTTGGAAAGCTTCAAAGAAATCAAAAGGCAAGGTGGCATAGCAGTGCTAGATTTGGCGCAAGTGCATTACAAGTACCTAATTGAGCTGCGCGACACGCAAGAAACATTTAATGACCTTTTTGAAGATAAAGCTTTGTTTGATGAGATAAATAGAGTGAAAGCTGAAGAATACCAATATGCCGATTATATTTTGACACTTTCGGAATTCGCTAAATCGACACTTGTCAAATATGGGATTGATGAACGTAAAATTTATATAGCCAACATCGGTTTCAATCCTGCCATTTTTATACCCAAGACAGAATACTATAAAAAGTTAACCGTCAACCCTCAACTTAAATTGATTTATACTGGCACTTTCACCAAAAGAAAGGGTGTTCATTTGCTTTTGCAAGCAGTAAAGGAACTTGATTTACCCGGTTTAGAACTCACGATTATTGGGCCAGTATTAGATGGAAAAGAATTATTGGATGAATACAAGGGATTTTTCAAGTATTATGACTTTCTGCATCATGAAGAATTGGTTAAACATATACACGAATCAGATGTCTACGTGTTCCCGTCTTATCTTGACAGTTGGGCTATGACAGTAATAGAAGCTATGGCGTGTGGATTACCTGTAATTGTAACTGAAAACACAGGAGCTAAAAGTGCTGTGATAGATGGTGAAAATGGATTTATAATACCTATAAATGATTTGGAAGTCTTAAAATCAAAAATCAGATTTTTTTATAATCAAGCGGAAGTAATTAAGAAAATGGGAGAGAGAGCTGAAAAAAATATCAGGGAATTGTCTATTGAAAACTATGCCAATTCAATTGGAAAAATTATAGAGGAAATACAATTAAACAAGTAAGGCATAGTTTAATTCAATCGTAATAAGCCATATTTTAGCATACAATAAAGAGCTCTAAATCCATCCTTCCACCCTATTTTTTTACCTTCTTCATAAGTGCGACCGTAATATGAAATACCAACTTCATAGATTCTTACATTAGGAACTCTGGCAATTTTTGCAGTTACCTCTGGCTCAAATCCAAATCTTTTTTCATTCAATGTCAACCCTTTCAACATTTTGGCATCGAAAAGCTTGTAGCAAGTTTCCATGTCGGTAAGGTTAAGGTTGGTAAACATGTTGGAAATCATCGTCAGAAACTTGTTCCCAATGGTATGCCAAAAAAATAGGATGCGATGTGGTCTTCCGCCCACGAATCTGGATCCGTACACCACGTCAGCTTGCCCTTTGGAAATAGGTTCAATAAGAAATTTTATTTCCTCAGGGTCGTATTCCAAATCAGCATCTTGCACAATGATGTAGTCGCCGGTAGCTTCTTTGATTCCAGTGTGGATAGCGGCTCCTTTGCCTTGGTTTACGCGGTGTTCAAGGTATCTGAATCTGTTTTTATTTTCAATAAACTCTAGTACAACCTCTTTGGTGTTGTCTTTAGAACAATCATTTATAATTAGGCATTCAATTTTTTCTATGGCTTCAAAATCAAGCACTTCAATTTTATTTAGAATCTGAGTGATGGTTTTGCCTTCGTTGAAAGCAGGAACAATTATTGTAAGCGTAATGTTTTTCATCTTACGTAGCAATAAATTTTATTGGTTTTTAGAAGACCTGTGAATAATAAATATAAATTGTAATATACAGCGAATATTAAATAGCGAGTGTTTGTCATTTCAAAGAAAACAAATAGGTTTCGTTTGGAAACTTTGTAATATTCTTTTGATTAGACAATTCTAATTTGTTTATGATATATGCTGCTTCCCTATCAATGTCGTGTGGAAAAGTTGACCAAACATTTCCTTTTATATTTAATATTTCTTTAGCTGTTTCATTTACTTGATATCTGCCAAATCGAGAATATACAATCGTTGCTTTTGTTTGAAGAAAACCTATGTATTCGTAATATTTGAAAGCGGGTATTGCCTGGTGAGAGACAAATATCTTATCTTTTGCTAGAGCATGTTTGTTGAAAAGAATAATTGGATCTTTGATATTTTGTTTGAGATTTGGATACCCGTGTTTATATAAAACTAATAATTGAATTAATGGTAAAAAATAAAATAAATTATATAAATAATTTATTTTAATAGCTACCATAATACGTTCTAACAAATAATATAATCCCGCAGAAATAAAAAGGATCATACCTGGCATTGTGTAAAGAACTAATCTTAATTCATAAGGATATAATTTAAGAGCTGATAGACATAAGTGAATGAGAACTGGAAAAAGAAACAAAAAGAGAATCTCGTATTGTTTCTTTTTTAGAAAATAAAAAATGCCAATTAAATATGACAGGATTAAACAAATCCTTATAACAATTCCAGATGGAAATATATAAAAAAGAACTGTATGAGGTTTGTCACAGAATTTAAGAAATTCCTGACTAAATGGATTAATTGGCATGAAACCATGAAGCTTATTCCAATAGATTAGCATTTCGTCTCTTGAGGGATGATTGTGAACGAATAAAGTATAATAAATTAAGAAACCAATTGCCCAAGAACTAAAAACAAATATTATTGGGTAAAACTTGTACCCAAGCGGGTCATTAAAATATTTATAAGCCAGTAATAACCCTACACATAATAGTATTATGACGGATATGTTTGACATAAAAACACAAAAGATACCCAAAATTGAAAGAATAATACACTCTCTTTTATAACAATTCTTTACAGAAAGAACATAGCTTGTTAATACTAATGACACTAACAAGTCTGACATGTATTGCTTTACTTCACTTGCATAGTATATAAAGATTGAATTAAGAGAGAAAAGAGAAACAGCAATGAACAAACTGTGTTTGTTATCAAAAAAGTATTTTGCAATTCTAAAAAAGAGAAAACAAGATGTAATGAAACATAGTAAGGGAAAGATTCTTAATCCATATTCTGCATTAATAAAACTAGAGAAAAATTTTTCGATTTGTAAAAAAAGTATCGGTGCAACCTGGCCATATTCCAGTGGCTGAACAAGTTGCATTGAGCTTTTGGTAACTATATTTATAGAAAGCGCTGCTTCGTCATGCGAAATACTTCTATTGACAATATACTGATATATTGCTAGTCCAATACCTATAAGTAGTAATATATAAAAATGTGATTCTCTTTTTTTTATTATGAACATTTTAAAACTGAAAGTATATAAAAGGTGACTCTCTTGAGGGCCAAAGATAGAAAAAAATCATGCCAAGTATGAACAAAGAGATTGTCTGTGCTGTTTTAGAAATTTTATTAGTGTAGTTCTCAAAACCATTAAGTTTGTACGAAAAGTAGTGTAAAAACATAAAGCATAAGAGAAAAAGTATCGTGCTAAAAAAGTTCAATCTGCCAAGCCCCATGTCTTTAATCTGAAAATTGAAATCGAATATTACAAATTTTTTCATGGCAATCAGCATTTTAGCAAAATCAGTTATTCGGAAGGAAATCCAAGTAATCCAAACGAAATATTGAAAAGTAAACCAAGCAATTACCCATAGAAAAGGGTTGGTTAATTTTTGAATTTTTTTGTCTAAAGAAAAAATTCTATAAACCACTAAAATAAATCCATGTAACCCACCCCACACCACGAAATTCCAACTAGCTCCGTGCCAAAGTCCGCCTAACAGCATGGTAAGCATTAAATTTCGGTATGTTTTGAATGCGCTACATCTGTTTCCGCCCAATGGAATGTATAAATAATCTTTTAGCCATGATGACAAGCTGATATGCCATTTGGTCCAAAAATCTGATGGTGATATTGCAAAATACGGCCGGTTGAAATTGATTGGAAAATGATATCCCAAGAAGCCTGCCAATGCTATTGCCATGTCCGAGTAACCAGAAAAGTCACAATAAATTTGTGCAGTAAAACATAAAACTGCAACCCAAATTACCATACTTGGATAGTTTTCGGGCGAATTTAGAATCACATCAGAGAATGTGGAGAGGTTGTCGGCAATAATCACTTTTTTGAAAAGACCTTTGACAAAAAGCAGTAAATGTTTCGGTTCGTAACTTAAATCCTTTTTTTCTTTCAATTGAGAAATGAAATCATTGGGTCGAAGAATAGGGCCGGCAACTAGTCGAGGAAAAAAAGCTAGAAAAAGGGCAAAGTCAATAAGGTTTACAGCAGGTTTAGTTTCTCCTTTGTAAATATCAACATTGTAGCTAATTACCTCAAACGTGTAAAATGAGATACCGATAGGTAGTAACACATTTAAAGAAGTCCACGAAGGTGCGTGACCCAAAAAGCGTAGAATTAAATATAAATTATCCTCAAGAAAGTGGTAATATTTGAAATAAGCTAAAAGTGAAAGATTGGCTATTATACTAATAACCAACCACTTCTTTTTTGAAACTGATTTTGAAATAACGTTTCCAAAATAAAAATTGAAAAGGGTTGTGCCCAAAAGCAGAAAAATGAATGCAGGATTCCAAAACATGTAAAAACCATAGCTAAACAATAGCAACCATGTTTTTTTTTGCGAATTGGTTTTGATGACAAGCATAACTAAAACCAACAAAACAATGAAGTAGACAAATTCTATGGTCTGGAAGAGCATTTGTTTAAAATTTTAGCTAATTCAGATGTTATTTTGATAGCACCGTCGCTGCTAGGGTGTAGATGGTCAACAAATTGGTCTTTCGAAAGCAGATTTGAAAAATTAATAAAGTGTGCGTTGGCAATTTTTGTATTTACACAGAAGGAGTCAATGGAAGCATGATAATCTTTGTTAAAGTTGTACAAGTCGGGATTTAGAGGTGTGAAAACAACTATGTATTGCGTGTTTTTTTCTTTTAGATAAGAAGCTGTTCTTTTAATTATTTCAATCTTAATGGAATCTATCTTCAAGTTGTACAATGGTTTAATAGGGTTGTGCTGCTTTATTAGTGGCTGTAGTTGTTGATTTTTTAAGCGGCTACTGTAATTGCGTGGATAATACAATTCAGTATTCAATTTTTCTAATCTCAAATCATTTCTAAGCAAGTTTCTAAAATTTGAGTTGAAATAATTTGTTAAAAGCCATCGGTTGCGAAAGCTAATTTCAATTTTATTTTTATTTGAAATATTCAAACTATTTGAATTTGTAGTTAGAGTTAAAGTTTTTTTAACAAAGTTAGATGGTTTGTAATTCATCAATAAAAAATAATTGATGGTATTGTTTGTAAGAAAGTCTCTATACTCTAGCTCAAAAGAATTAATAAAATGGACTATATATTCGGGCGATTTACTAACTGAGGAAATAAGTAGTAAAGATTCGAGTTGGTTTTGCCCAGGAGAACAAAGATTGTAAGTGTTTTCTATGCAAGATAGTTTGGTAAAAAGTTTCCCATCAAACCCATTCATTCCAATACTGTTTCCAAAAACTAAAGTGTTTTTAACTGGCAATTCATTCTCTACAAAAGCCAAAAGTCGCTTAGTTCTCGAGAAATCAGAGGGTATGGTTGGAAACCAATATATTGCAATAAAGCTGGCAAAAAAACTGCCCAAACCAATATAAATGATTAACCAAAGAAAAAAAACTGCCTTGCGATTGATTGACATCATGATTTTACTGCCCCGAAAATAAAGAAAATAAAAAAGTTTTTAGCAAAATAAGAAAAGCAAGGTGTATTTTTGAAAAGGTCGGATTCAATATGAATAACAATCTAAAAAATATACCGTTCGTAATTTTCTTTATATACATTATTATGCAGGGAGCCCTGCGTAAATGGTATTTCCCCTCTTTAGGAACTCCTTTATTGTTGTTTCAGTATCTCTTGGTCTTCTATGTGCATTTGGTTGCCAAATTAAAGAGAACCCCTAACATGCCCATGTTTACTCCCGCTTTTCAGGGCATTTTGTTTGCATATATATTTTACGGGTTCATGGAGGCGTTTAACATTTCAGGAACTGAGAACATTATTGTTCAAACTTATGGTTTAGTTATGCATTTTTCATTTATCCCATTTTTGTATTTGATTTCAAAAATAATGGAAAATGAGGATACATTTGAGCATTATCTTACTTGGTTAAATTACATAATAATTCCACTTTTCTTACTTGGAATAACACAGTTTTTTTCCCCCAGAGACGCTTTCATAAATAAATATGCCACTACAGAAGAAATTGAAACAGCAGTTGGTTCAGGTGGAAGAGCTCGAATTACAGGCACTTTTTCATATTTTACAGTATATGGTTCATTTTTAGGATTTATACTCCATTTTTTTCTTTTTCAGGTTATAAACTCTCTCTTTAGGGGAAAGCTGAATGTTGTGGCACTAGTTACCTACGGTTTAGGATTTATTAATTTATTCATGACTGGTTCGCGTGGAGCTGTGGTCATATATTTTCTTGCGGAATTTTTGGTGCTTCTTTATTTAGCAATCACTGGCGAAGTGAAATTTTTGAAAAGTTTGATTCCGCTAAGTGTTATCTTGTTTGTTGGATTTTTGGTTGTGATGTCTACAGACGCTGGGTCTACGGCCATAAATGATTTCTTGGATAGGTTATTCGGTCTAAACGACATGGATGCTCGACTAGATGACGGATTCGATCCATTCAAGTTCGCAAATTATGCGGGTTTTTTTGGTTTAGGAATTGGTACTGCTCAATTTCCAATGGAGATTTATTTAACAAACAGAGATGCTTTTCCTGGATTTTGGGAGGACGAAGGCGAGCGTATTGTGTTGGAGTTTGGTGCATTGGGGTATGTGTTGGTAATGATGCTCAGATGGTCTATAGTTGTTTCTTGCTTTGTGATTGTCAAAAAAATAAAAAGGTTGGAATACAAAATCTTGGCTTTGCAAATGACCTTTTTCCAATCTCCTTTTTTGATAAACATCTCCACAAATATTTTCAATTATGTGGACGGAATTTTTTACTGGATGGCAGTTGGTTTCGTGTATTTTGCTTATAACTTAGATAGAATGAAAGATAAAGAGCTAGAGGCAAAAAGAGTTAGAGAAGAAATATTACGTCAGACATAAATGAAGTTGGGAAACAAATCATCTAAGTCGATATTTTTTGCCATCCTAGCTACTTTATGTTGGCTTTTTTGCATTTTTTTTGATAGTAAACTAAACCCTCAACTTTCAAACGAGTACAACTATTCAATTTATTTTCATTCTTTTTTCCTCAGTGCATTTGTAGTTTTTTGCTTTCTATTCTATCGTTTCGAAATCACCTATTCAAAACAGGTTTCCGATTTACTTGAGTTGCTTTGGCGCAGTTTTTTGACCTCTATTGGTACATTTGCGCTAGTATTTACACTTCGATTGGCCGAGATAGGCAATACTTTTGCATCCTTTCTTCCAGTTGAGACACTACATTTTTGGGGCTATTATGTATACGTAGCCTCTATTGTGATTTTTCAAGCTAACATTTTTTACATCTACAAAAATTTATCTTTTTATCCCAAGGTAAAAAGTCTTGAACGGCAATGGCAAATAGTTGAAATTATTCTGTTGTTTCTTCTGGTGTATTGTACCCTTTACCCTGGTTCAAGCAACTTTGCCAAATTTATATGCTTAGGCGCCAGTATTTTAGTAAGTCTTTCAGTAGCAATTCGTTTTAAATGGATTCTTTACCTTGATTTTAAGCAGAAAATTCAATCTGTATTTCTTATTATCAGTGTATTGCTAATGGGTTTATTTTTTCTACAACTATTTTGGAGTAGCGAAATAATTACAAAGCACCCTTACACCATTTTCGATAATCTTTTTTACTACTCTCAATTTGCCTTCTTTGGTGTTTACAGTGTTTTTTCTTTGCTAATGTTGCTTTTCAACATTCCAGCATCAAGTGTATTTGAAAAGAAACTTGAGGAAGTGAGTCGTTTTCAGCGATTTAGTGAGGCAATGCAGCAAGAAGGTGACCAGAAAAATATAATCTTGCAACTTTTGGATGGAACAATTGGGATTTCGGCTGCCGACGCTGCTTGGGTAGAATACTATGTGAAAGATGAAAAAAGAGAAGTTTTTATTAAAAACATCGATTCGTCAGATATTGTCCCTTTGCGAAAGAGATTGGATAAAACGCAGCAAGAATTAAAATGCAACGAAATCATAATACGCGAATTAAGCTATCCAAAACAGGGCAATTCGGTCAAAGAAAGTATTTCCTTGATTAGTTTTCCCTTGGCTACTTCCAACATGAGTTTTGGTTTTGTGGTACTCTTAAAATATGTGAGGGATGGTTTTGAAAAAGATATTATCCGTTCCTTGCGTACTTATACCCAACAGGTAGCCATTTCGCTCGAAAATATGAATTTGATTTCAGAGGCGATTGAAAAAGAGCGATATCAAGAAGAAATAAAAATTTCCAAACAAGTTCAAAAGAGTTTGTTACCAAATCATAGCTTAAGTTATGACAATTTAAGGATAAGTTTTTTTTCAAAAAGTGCAACTACTGTCGGCGGCGATTTCTTCGACTATTGTACATCGAACGGCAAACAATATTGGGTAGCGATAGGAGATGTAGCAGGAAAAGGTACTGCGGCTGCGTTTCTAATGGCACAATTGAAAGGTATTTTTCGCTCTTTGGTTCAAGTGTGCAGTGGCCCTAGAAACCTTGTGGTAAGAGCCAATCATGCGTTAGCTTATTTAACTGAAAAAAGAGCATTCATTACTTTTTCAGTTTTTTTGATAGATACCGAAAAAATGCTGCTCAGACATGTTAGAGCTGGTCATTGCCAAGGGATTTATTACAGACACGACACCGATGAAATAATTCCTTTGGAACCAAAAGGAATGGGATTGGGAATTTTGAAGGACGAGTCTTTCAAGAGCTACATACATGAAGAAATATTTGAGTATAAATCGGGCGATGCCCTTTATTTGTACACAGACGGTGTAACGGAAGCCAAAAATGTGAATGGTGAAATGTTAGGTCTTGAAAATCTCACGAACTTTATTTATGAAAATAAATCATTGGAAGCAGAGACAGTAGTAAAGAATTTTGGAATGTACTTGAAAGAATTTTGTGCCAATGACGAGGAGTTCGATGACGATATTACCTTTCTAGCCGTCAGATTTTATTAACCCAAATTAAAATACATTTTTCCACATCATCGATTCTACAGGCAAATCGGTGCGTTTGTTGTATTTGGCATTTGTTTTTCTGTTGTAGTAATTTTCAATCTCGCCATTTACTTTGAAATAGATCAATTGTCCAATTGGCATTCCTGCATATACAATAACAGGTTGGGAAACAGATATTTCTAAAGTCCAAGTGTTGCAAAAACCCACATCTCCTTTACCAGCTGTGGCATGTATGTCGATACCCAACCTGCCTACACTAGATTTTCCTTCAAGAAATGGAACGTGGGCATGGGTTTCGGTGTATTCTTCTGTAACGCCTAAATACAAAGTATTGGGTTGGAGACAGAATCCATCTTTTGGAATTTCGAAAATGTCTATTTCGTTGTGTTTGCGGGCATCAAGTACACGGTTTTTATAGGTTGCCAAGTATTTGCCTAGGTGCACATCATATGAATTGGTTCCTAGTTTGCTCCTTTCATAGGGTTGTATCAGAATGGTGCCTTTGGCTATTTCCTCAAGTATTTCTTTGTCTGTCAATATCATGAAACAGTATTTTCTTCAAGGGGCAAATATAACAATAAGTACTAGTGCTTTTTGATTCAAATTGGACGTAGCTTCATTTCATAATAATATGCGCCAGCCATGTTTCTAATCGACTCAAAATGTAATACCTTTGCAGTCCTTTTTTAACTTGTTATAATTAACTATATGTCTTGGTTTACTAGAAAGGAAAAAGGAATACACACTCCTACCGAACTAAAAAAAGAGACTCCCGATGGTCTTTGGTATCAGTGTCCGGAATGCAAAAAAATAATGCATAGCCGCGAACACAAGAAAAATGCATACACTTGTGTGGGTTGCAACTTTCACGAAAGAATTGGTTCAGCAGAGTATTTTGAAATTCTTTTCGACGATAATAAATTTCAGGAATTCGATATCAATCTCACTTCTGGCGACCCCTTGGAGTTTAAAGATACCAAAGCATATCCCGACCGTATTGTAGCTTCGCAAAAGAAGACCAAGCTGAAAGACGCAGTACGAAATGCCACAGGTAAGATTAACGGAGACGACCTAGTGGTTAGTTGTATGGATTTTAGTTTTATTGGCGGTTCGATGGGTTCGGTGGTAGGCGAAAAAATAGCGCGTGCCATCAACAAATCGTTGGAAACCGGTTTTCCACTTTTGATCATTTCCAAATCGGGTGGGGCTAGAATGATGGAAGCAGGCTATTCTTTGATGCAAATGGCCAAAACATCGGCAAGACTTGCTTTACTTGCCGAAAAGAAAATACCTTTTATTTCGTTAATGACCGACCCTACCACGGGTGGTGTTACGGCATCTTTTGCCATGTTGGGAGATTTTAATATTGCCGAACCAGGTTCTTTGATTGGTTTTGCGGGCCCTCGTGTTATCAAAGAAACTATTGGAAAGGATTTGCCCGAAGGTTTTCAAAGCGCTGAATTTGTGTTAGAGCACGGCTTTCTTGATTTTATCGTAGACAGGAAAGAGCTTAAAATCCAGATTTCAGACTTGATAAAAATGCTGAAATAGCGCCTATTTAAAAGGTCGCTTACAATTCCCGAAATACCTTCAATATTTTTTCAGCTGTATTGTCCCAAGTCAAGCTTTCAATGTCTTTGAAAGTTGTATTCACTACATAGTCTTTCAGCGTTCTGTTTCTTAGCAAGTCTACAATATGTCTTGCCATAAGGTCGCTATCCCAAAAATCAGCCAAAAGGGCATTAGGCAATACTTCCGAGACACCAGATTGTTTGGACAAAACGCAGGGCACTCCAAATTGTGCGGCCTCCAAAGCCGATAATCCAAATGGTTCGGAAACGGAAGGCATCACATACACATCGGCCATAGAGTACAATTGCTTCACCTTTTCTTGGTTCAAAAAACCAGTAAAGTGAAACTTACTTCCAATTTGGCGGCTAGCACCCTTTTCTATCAAATGTTTCAAACTATCGCCCGTGCCAGCCATCACAAATCGCACTTCCGGAATTTCTTCGATGACCTTTATGGCCGTTTCAAGAAAAAATTCTGGGCCTTTTTGGGAAACCAGCCTACCCAAATACAGCACTAGTTTTTCACCATTGGAGCGTGTTTTTCGAAAAGTTTCAGTGCGGTCTATCCCATTGTGGCAAACCTTGATTTTGGAAGCATCAATTTGGTAATGTTCTTCAATCACATTGGCGGTAAATTGGCTAACGGCAATAATTGCATTCGCTACTTCAAAACCTTTTCTTTCAATTTCGTACACTACTCCCTTATTGTCGGCACTGCTTCTGTCAACTTCGGTAGAATGCACATGCAAAACCAGTGGCTTCCCTGTGAGTGATTTTATTTTTACTCCTGCAAAAAAAGTCATCCAATCGTGCGCATGAATCACATCAAAATCTTTGTTCAGCGCAATACGCACAGCGGCATTGGTATATTTCATCACATTGCCCAATACGTCGCCTCCATACACATCTTCGTGCTTGAAAAAGTTGAGGTCATCTAAATACTTGAATTCTTTTTTCTCTGTGACAGGGTGGTTTTTGGTTTTCACAGCTTGATAAGGCATAATATTTGCCTTTATATAATCAACATCCAAAAAGTCTTTTATGTCCAACAAAACTTTGTCTTTTACCAATTCTTCTGTTTTGGCATCGTTCAAACCTATTAGTTGTACGTTTTCTACTATAAAATTGGGTTCAGCTTTGGGTATAATCAGGCTTACATCGGCTTTTTTTGCGAGTGCCTTGGCTATTCCGTAACAAGCTACTCCAAGTCCACCGTTAATCAATGGCGGAAACTCCCAGCCCAACATCAGTACTTTTTTCTTCATAACACAGAATGATGATTTTTACACTTAGAAAATAGCATTGAAGTATGAGGTAAAAATAACATAATTCTTTCATAGTATTGGTAGTAATCATTGATTCTGCAATTTTATTGTGATGTTTTTAGCCACTTAAAGCGTTCAATTTGTTATTTTTAAGCATCACTTAAACTAGTTTTCAATGATAGATAACTTGGCAATTGAAAACGCTAAAAAATATCCTTCTTCGGTCGAACGTACTTCTAGGAAAGACCAAAAAGTGTACTTCTATTCTAAGCAAGAAGTATTGGAACTTTCCGTTTTGTCACACAATGTATTCCGAATTCGATTTACCCCAAATGGGTTTTTTCAGAGAGATTTTTCTTATGCTTTGAAGCCCAACTTTGTTCCCGACAATGTCAAATTTAAATTGGAAGACAAAGAGCAAGAATTTTTACTTTCCACCCAAGATATTGTATGCAAAATTGAAAAAAACTCTTTGCGTACACATTTTTTCACCAAGGGTGGTCAATCGATTTTAGAAGATAATACTGGCATTCATTGGGAGTCCAATCGTGATTTGAACGGTAACTTCTTGTATTGCAGTAAAAAAATACAAGCAGGCGAGTATTTTTTTGGCTTGGGCGACAAACCAACCGAGCTAAATCTACGCGGTAAAAGGTTTACAAATTGGAATAGCGACAAATATGGTTTTGAAAAAGAGGCCGATCCTATTTACCGTGATATACCGTTTTACATAGGTATGCACAACGGCATGGCTTATGGCATTTTTTTCGACAATACTTTCAGAAAATTTTTTGATTTCGGTTGTGAAGACGATACCGTGACCAGCTTTTGGGCCGATGGAGGTGAAATGAATTATTACTTTCTATTTGGTCCCAAACTTGTGGAAGTGGTACAGCGATTTGCTTGGCTTACAGGCACTTCCGAATTACCTCCTATGTGGGCATTGGGCTATCACCAATCCAAATGGAGCTATTTTCCCGATAGCAAGGTAATGGATATTGCCCATGAGTTTCGGGCTAGAAAGATACCCTGTGATGCCATACACATCGACATTGATTATATGGATGGTTTTCGATGTTTTACTTGGGACAAATCCCGTTTCCCAAACCCTGCCAATACCATTGGCAAACTCAATAAAATGGGTTTCAAGGCAATTCCAATTATCGATCCTGGGATAAAGATTGATGAAAATTACCATGTATTTCAACAAGGATTTGAGGGAAACTATTTTTGCCGACACTCTGAAGGCGACCTTTTAAAAGCCGAAGTATGGCCAGGAATTTGTTGTTTTCCAGATTTCACCAATCCAAAGGTGCGTACGTGGTGGGGCGAACTCACAAAAGAACTATCGGA
>JBIKRJ010000120.1:0-7419 GCA_044349205.1 Cytophagales bacterium
CATTATGACGGCTTTTCTTTCTGTTAGATTGGTTTTTGAAAAAACGAATGAAGAAATATAGGAGGGAAGGCTGTCTTTGAAAGCCAAGTATTTTTTGATGTTTTTTTGAATAAGGTAGCCGTTGTTTGTTTTGTTGGTTCTGTCATCTATTACTTCTGCCAAATAGTATCCTGTTTTACTGATATCGAGTGTATCGGTTACGGTAGGAAAATAGACCGAAGCAATAAAACTGGAACTATCTTTTTGGCCAAATGAAAAGCAGATGTGCAAAAAAAAGAAAGACCAAAAAGCAAGTATAATACGTAAGTGGAATGTTTTCATGCACTCGAAATTTAGTTCAAAAATAAGAATACTAACGTAAGGCCTTCTGTAAATTATATGTGCGCGAAAGGTTTTATTTTGCAACATGTTACGACGTTTGCTCGCCGAATCGAAAGGCTCATTGGGGTTACTCTTGTATTTTAGCGTAGTGCCCTCATTGTTTGGGAGCTTGCTGGCGAGTTATGTGTTATATCATGCCCATGAAATTCGGCTGTTACCCTTCTTTTTTATTTTTTTATTCAATTTGGCAGCCTCTTTGGGCTTGGGCTTGGGATTTATGCCCACCACATTTTATTCGCTACTAGCGGGTTATTTGTTTGGTTGGGACAGTTTGCCTCATTTGTTTTTTTCCTATTTGTTGGCTGCGGCTTTTAGCTACACACTTGCGGGTATGCTCGACAAAGGGAAACTTTTTCGGCTACTTGCCGAAAAGTATCCTTTAGAAAAAGTCTTATCCAAACTTTCAGGTCCTGGTATTGTGTTGGCTTCCTTGTTGCGTTTGTCGCCCATCCCTTTTACCGTGCTCAACACTGTTTTTGCCATGGCACGGTTTCCATTTTCCAAATATCTGATAGGCAGTGTGTTGGGAATGGTGCCCCGTACTGTTTTTTTGGTGTATGTGGGGCAGGCATTTACCAAAGTAAAGTCTATCGCCGACCTAGAATCTCAGGCGTCCACTTGGGTTGTGCTTGTGCTTGCTTTTGTGAGTTTTGCAGGTGTTGGGTGGATTGTCAAAAAAAGATTGTTCGGTACCGAAGAAGGGAATATCGTTTGAACTTTGGACTTATTTATTGATATTTCGAAGAAATAAACAATTGGCACTGATGAGAAAATTATTGATTGCTTTCTTTTTGCCCCTTTTGCTCGCATTCCAAAGCAATCCTCCCAGTATAAAAGTATATGAAAAAGAAGAAAAAGTTGAAAACCTTCAGCGCAATGGCTTTGCTGTTTTGATTCTTTTAGAAAAGTCGATGGTGGAAAAAGCGTGGAGCAAAAAAGTGAAAGAACTGGGCAAAGTAGAATCAAGGGGTGAACAATATACTGTGAAGGAAGCTGTGATGCCTTCCATTTCAGCTCAACCTGTGAGATTGTATTCTAAAGTGTTGGAAAAGAGCAAGCAAGGTGTTGAAGTATGGGTGGCTGTCGATTTGGGAACTGAATTTGTGACTTCGGGACATGCCAAAAAGGCTGAAATTGAACGTCTTCTCTACGATTTTGCTTTGGAAACTTACCGAGCCGACTTGGCTATGCAGGTGAGCGAAGCCGAAGATGCCCTATCCAAAAGCACCAAGGAATATGAGCGCAGCATTGCGACCGAACAGAAAATACGCAATAAAAAAGAACGCAATGTAGAACAGAAAAAAGAATTGCTGTTGAAGTTGCAAGAAAACAAACAAGATTCTTTGCAATTGGTAAAAGACATGGAAATGAATAAATTGGAACAAAAACAAGATTCGGTAGAAGTAGTGAAAATGAAAAAAGCGGTCGAAATTGTAAAAAACAAAATGTCCAAACTACAATAGTTAATTGTACCCCATGAAAACATAAAAATAAACTTATGAGTATGCTAATTATCCTGTTTGCCGTTTTTTTTGGTCTCGTCGCATTGTGGATCCTGTTTTATTTTATACCGGTTGGTTTGTGGGTCACAGCTCTTTTCTCGGGTGTTAAAATTGGCTTGTTCAACTTGGTATTTATGCGCATTCGAAAAGTGCCCCCAAGTCTTATCGTGAACAATCTTATTACTTCTACTAAAGCTGGTTTGAATTTGACTGTCGAGGACTTGGAAACGCACTATTTGGCCGGTGGAAACGTAGGAAACGTCATAAAAGCGCTTATTTCTGCAGATAAGGCGAATATTGCTTTGTCTTTCAAGCAAGCAACAGCCATCGATTTGGCGGGTAGGGATGTGTTTGAGGCAGTTCAAACATCGGTTAACCCACAAGTAATCAATACGCCCAATGTGGCAGCCGTAGCGCAAGACGGTATTCAGCTAATAGCCAAAGCCCGCGTAACGTTGCGCGCCAATATTGCCCAGTTGGTAGGTGGCGCAGGCGAAGACACCATTTTGGCCAGGGTTGGCGAGGGGATTGTGACTTCCATTGGTTCGTCGGCCTCTCACAAAGAAGTACTTGAAAATCCCGACAAAATATCCAAGTTGGTGTTGGAAAAAGGATTGGATGCGGGCACTAAATTTGAAATTCTTTCTATAGATATTGCCGATATTGACGTGGGCACCAACATTGGGGCTAAGTTGCAAATAGACCAGGCCAACGCCGATTTGAAAGTTGCCGAAGCCAAAGCCGAAGAACGCAGGGCAATGGCCGTGGCTTCCGAACAAGAAATGCGCGCCAAAGCACAAGAAGCCCGTGCCAAAGTGATACAGGCCGAAGCTGAAATTCCCAAGGCCATTGCCGAAGCTTTTCGAGTAGGCAATTTGGGTGTAATGGATTACTACAAAATGAAAAACTTGCAGTCCGATACCGACATGCGTGACAGCATTGCTGGTACGGGCGACCAAAAATAAAAGTTGCTATTTTTTGTTTTTAGCATACATTTCTTGGTACAGTACCAAGTACATTAGGGCTACTTTGTGGGCTGAAAATCTTTTCACATTTTCTGTGCCTTTTACTATCAATTCCTTTCGGTATTCTTCCTCGCTTATCACCTTCAGAATGCCCTCTCGAATGCTTTCTATCGAAAAAGGATTTACCAAGCAGGTGCTAATTCCGGCCACTTCGCGCATCGCCGAATAATCGGACGTAATGACGGGGCGCCCTGTGAGCTGTGCTTCCAAAATAGGCATGCCAAATCCCTCGTAGGTAGAGGGGAAAATTAAAACATCCGTTTCTTGGTATTTTTCGGCAATACGGGCGTTGCTGATGCCAACTTCCTGATGATATTTTATGCCATTTTCGCGCAATATGGTTTTTTGTGCATCGCTAAGTGGCCCAACGATTTCAAGTGAGCAAGGAATACCTTTCAACGCTTCGGCCACACGCTCCAGATTTTTGTTGGGTGTAGTGCCAATAAAAAGAAAAGCAGGGTTTTCTGCATTGAATTTTTTTGGCACGAAGCTGAAAATTTGTTCATCAACTATTGTGGGAATCACTTTTATCCTGTCTTCTGGAAAGTCGATGTGTGTGAGAAGTTCTTCTTTTGTGGACTGTGAAATGCAGGTAATGTATGCACTTTTGCAAGCCGGCAAGGTCAGCCAAAACAATTTTAAAACTTTTCTAGCCAAGGCAGAAGGGTGTTTCATGAAAACAAGGTCGTGTACAGTAAGAACTGTTTTCTTTTTCGAGAAAAAAAAGTTGAGGTAATGTACATCGCCAGTGATGTGGTTAATGTCTTTTTGGTAAAAAAAAGCGCTGATAGAATTGCGCAATCGTGGTAAGAATCCTTGGCTGATGTGAGGACATACAAAAACATTTACCTCCATTCCCAACTTCGTCAGTTCATTACGAATGGACGAAAACGAATTTTCGATGCTAAAATATCTTTCGGAAACGGGTTTGCGGTGAAAATGGACAATATTCATAAATAGCGTTGCCAACATGCAAACCTAAAACCTAATCACTAAATCCCAATACCTTTTCAACAATTCCTATCTTTACCCTATGTTCCAAACCTTGCTTAAAAACTACCGCAAAAAGCTTGTCAACCTTTCCAGCAACAACCGTTCGCTGCTGCTTTTGCGCCTAAGCAAGGAAAACGATTGCGACCTGAACGAGACCGATTTTTTGTTGCAAAAACCTTCTTTTCAATTAATCGAAAACCTGATAGCATGCAAAAAAAAATTTCCTATTTGTCCTGTGGTGGACAGTCGCGATGAGCAGGCCAACCGCTTCGGCAAGAAGTTGCAACGACTTGCCCGCAAAGACCGATTCCTTTTCGAGGAAAGCGGCAGTCGCGACTTGTATGTGGGCTGGCCTTTTGTGAGGGGTAAATACTCCGATGGAAGCTTTGTACGATGTCCTTTGCTATTTTTTCCCGTTTCACTTCAGTCAGAAAACAACTCTTGGTACATAGTTCAGCGAAACGACGAGCCTATTTCGTTCAACAAAATTTTTCTATTGGCTTGGCAACATTACAACCAGTTGCCTTTGAGAGAAGAATTTGTAGAAACCTCCTTTGAAGGATTTAGCCATGATGCACGCGAGTTTCGTACCCAGTTGTACGAATTGATAAAACAGCATGGGTTGGAAATTAACTTCAATTCCGAGTTGTTTGTGGACAAACTTATTCCTTTCAAGGAATTCAAAAAGGTCGATTTTGAGAGTGAGGCACAAGATGGCAAGCTCAAATTGTTTAACGAGGCCGTTTTGGGCATTTTCCCCCAAGCGGGTTCCTACTTGGTGCCCGATTACGATGCTTTGATAGCACAACAAGAAATTGCCGAACACTCTCAAGTAAGTACTAGGGTGGAAACAATCGAGGCGTTTTTCAATGCCAAAACAGATGTTTCACGAAAAGGGTTAGCCATAAAAGAAAGTGACATACATGCCCCGTTTGCCTTGGATGCTTCCCAGGAAAATGCACTCAGACAAATAAAAAGTGGGCAATCGTTGGTAGTGCAAGGTCCTCCCGGTACTGGCAAATCGCAGCTCATCTGCAATTTGGTGTCCGATTATATAGGCAGAGGCAAGCGTGTGGTGGTGGTGTGCCAAAAGCGCGCCGCCTTGGATGTGGTTTTCAAACGCTTGCAATCGGCGGGTCTTGGAGATTTTGTGGCCTTGGTACACGACTTCAAAACCGACCGAAGTAGTATTTATGAAAAAATAGCTTCGCAAATAGACAAATTGGACGAGTTCAAACAGCAAAATAAGGGCCTTGATACTATTTTTTTGGAGCGAAATTATTTGGAAGCCTGCCGTCGTATCGACCAGTCGGTGGCGCAACTCGTTGATTTTAAAAAAGCCCTCTTCGACTGCCAAGAATATGGCATCAGTGTCAAAGAACTGTACCTTCAGCGCGATTCTACGCACATAGCCAATGCATATCACCTGCCTAAAACCATAGGCCAATATTTTAGCTATGAATCCCTCACGAGTTTTTGTCAGCATCTCAAATTCTTATTGCCTTTGGCACTACAGTTCGATGTACCAAAATATGCCTGGTACAACCGTAATTCTTTTGCCCAATATAGAAACCAGGACAAAAACAAACTCACAGACGCGTTAAAAGATATTCAATCGTTTCGGCTTTCGATGAAACAATTAATAGATGATAGGCAATGGGATATGCCTTTGTTGTGGAATTCGAAAAGTCATTTGCCTTTTTTGAAAGATTTAGTGAAGATTTTGCGTGAAGTTTCTTCTGGAGCACATTTCCCCGATTTGTTCTATACTCATTTTCAAAAGTTTGTCAGCAAGGTAGAAGACGATAAAAAGAGGAAGAAGTATGAAAAGTCTATCAGCCTATGGAAATCAGAAATGGAAGTTTTGCTTACCAAAAAGCTGGCTATCGGTGTAAATGCACAAAATGTCGCCGATTATCTTGGTAAAGTAGGTAAGGTGAAACCCTTGATGAAAAATATGTGGGGTAAGCTAAAGTGGAGATATTTGTCCAAAGAAAGAAAGGACATATTGGCTTTACTGCTTCAAAATCAGTTGCTTGAAACAGCCGAGGAACTTGACGAAATGCACGATAGGTTGTGTAATTCCAACATTTTCTTCCAGCTTAAACAAGCTTTGCAAGAAAGCAAGGACTTTGAATTTGGCGAAGAAGCCCAACCTTTGGCCTACTACGAAAAACTTCTTCATATAGAAAAGGCAATACAATTTTCTTTGGGTTGGTCGAAAAATGCGTTGCCTATCTCGCTTTCAAACCATATTTTAAAGCAATTTGAACAAACTTTAACAACTTTCATATCCTCAATCGAAAAAGTTGGGGAGTGCTACAATACTCATTTAGAAATGTTTCCAATTGCGCATCTTTATGTGCTTACAAGCAGCGAAGAAAAATGTAACGAGGCCTACCAAGCGTTGCAAAAAGATTTCGATGCAATGGTCGAATACGATCAGGCTTTAGAAAAATTACACCCTACTGAAAAAGAGGCCTTGAATGAGATACTGTTTCAAGGTCAAAACACAGACTATACTTCACTTTCTACACAGGAACAAGCGGCTAACCTAATCAACAGCTTCCGTACTTGGGTAATACATGGTTGGATTGAGGAAATAGAATCGAAATACCCGGTATTACGGGTTGTTTCCACGCCTACAATAGACTTTTTGGAACAGCAACTCAAATCGGGTATGGCCGAAAAGCAAGGCTTTAGCCGTGAAATTTTGTTACTAAAACTTCGAGAGCAAGTGTATAGGCAAGAAGAGTTCAATCGTTTGGGCAACCGTGTCACTTTTCGCGATCTTCATCATCAGGCAACCAAAAAGAAGAAAATTTGGCCTTTGAGAAAAACCTTGGAGGCTTACCACGAAGAGGTCTTTCAGCTTATGCCTTGTTGGTTGGCTTCTCCCGAGACTGTTTCGGCGGTTTTCCCCATGAAAGAGCTTTTCGACCTGGTTATTTTTGACGAAGCTTCACAATGTTTTTCCGAGAAAGGAATACCCGCAATGGCCCGTGGCATGCAGATACTCATGGCAGGCGATAGTAAACAATTACAGCCCAGCGATTTGTATCGAGCACGTTTCCAAGACGAAGAGGAAGATTTGCCCGAATTGGAAATTGATTCTTTGCTCGAACTGGGCGTTAGGCACTTGCCACAAGTCATGCTTACCGAACATTACCGTAGCCGTTCGCTAGATTTGATTGATTTTTCGAACCGTCATTTTTACCAAAATCGCCTTCGTCTCTTGCCCGATTTTCATAGCTTTCAGTCAGGGACTGTGGGAATACAATTTGTCAAAACCGACGGTTACTTTGAAAATCAGTGCAACCTTGCAGAGGCGGAAAAAGTGGTGCAAATATGTTTGTCGCTCTTTCAAAACGAGCCACAAAAAGAAGTGGGCGTCATCACCTTTAATATACACCAACAAAATCTCATACAAGACTTACTGGAAGAGCAAGGTGTGCCTTTGCCCGTGCATTTATTTGTGAAAAACATTGAAAATATTCAGGGAGATGAGAGGGATATCA
>JBIKRJ010000121.1:0-7342 GCA_044349205.1 Cytophagales bacterium
CGAAGTCGCCGAATTGCAACAACTGTCCTGTAGAACTGAAATACAGTACATTGAAAACAGGGTGGAAAAAAGGACTCACTTCACTGCCGCGCGTGTTGATGGTAGGGCCTAAATTTAGTGCCTTGCCCCAATTGCCTGTTTTTTTGTCTTTTATACTCATGTAAATATCTGTAAGCCCAAAACCGCCCAAACGGTCTGAACTAAAAAAAAGCGTGTCTTCGGTATGGGAGAGCGACGGCTGCGAATCCCAGCCCCTCGAGTTTATATATAAACCCAAATTTTGTGGCAGAGCCCACGTGCTATCTTCCTGCAAATGGGAGACATACAAATCGCAGTTGCCGTAACTTCCGGGTGCAGAGCAGCGTGAAAAGTAAATGGTTTTGCCGTCGCGGCTCATGCATGCCGAACCTTCGTTGTAGCGTGTATTGATGCTTTTGAAAAGTTCGGCGGTGTCCCAAAAACCGTCGTAGTTTCGCGTGTAATAGATGTCCTCGTCCTTTTTGCCTGTACCGCCGTTCACATTTCGTTGCGAGGTGAAAAGCAGCAAGTTGTCATTGGGGTGCATGGCAGGCCCGTAGTCTTCAAATTTGGAATTTACCTCGCTTCCCATGTTCAACAACACGCTTTGCGGGGGGCGTAGTGTATCCACCGTTTTTCGGTATTCTACCAGTTCGTAGTAATATTTCAAAGGCACGTAATGTTGCCTGTCGTTTACAGTGACGGTATCGTAGTGCTTTTTTATACCTTCAATGTTCTCGCGCGAATGTTTCAGCACAAGCCGATACATGGCCTTAGCCAAATGTTCCATTTTGTTGCGTTCGTACAATTGCCCCAGCTTCCAGAGGTAGCTCGTGTTTTTGTAAAAATTTTGTATGCCAAAATTTCCGACATATTCTTCCAACACTGGCAAAAGGTTGGCATAGTCTTTATTCTGTTCCAATTTTTTGATTTTCGCCACTAAGGCGGGATTTTGGAAGTATGAAACGTTATTTATGTTTTTGAAGCGAAATACGATGTCTTGGTGTTTATTGCGGTTGGCAATAAAACCTGTGGTTTTCCAACTTTTACTTTCCGAGTCGTTTTGGGCGAAAACAGACTTGTGGCTTACTAAAAAATGCAGCGTAAGAAAAAAATATACAGCCTTGTAAGACAGATTTTTTGAAAATCTTGTCATTTTTTTGGGCATAGAATAACAATTTTATTGTACTTGCTTGGCAAAAACGATTTCAACAAAAATAGCAAATAAATTCAACTCTTCTTTTTGGTAGTGCTGTTGAAAACTCGTTTTTATATTGTCTAAAGTTATTTGGCACGAAGGTTGAATATAACTTATCTCTTCAAATGTGCCAACCGAGTTTTCATTTTAAAGTCGGCTTTTTGATAGAGAAAAAAATAAAAAATGACTGCTTATGCTTGACGATGGTTTGGTAGATATGGTTCCCATTATGCCTACCGATGAGGAATTGAAACAGGTTGACTTGCCCGAACAACTTCCTATTTTGACGATTAGAAACACGGTGTTGTTCCCGGGAGTAGTTATTCCCATTACCGTGGGCCGACAAAAATCGATCAAGCTCGTGAAAAGAGCGTATAAAGGCAGCAAAATCATAGGAGTTGTGGCGCAGGAAAAACCTACGCTCGAAGATGCCACCATCGACGATATTTACAAAACGGGGACTGTAGCGCTGATTCTTAAAATGTTGGTATTGCCTGACGGCAACACGACCATTATCATACAAGGAAAACAACGATTTCGTATAGAAGAAGAGGCGGCTTCCGAGCCTTACATCATGGCCAAAGTGAGCCTATTGTCTGAAAGCTTTCCATCCAAACTAAATCGTGAACAAAAAGCCCTGATACAAACTTTGCGCGATTCGGCAAGTAAAATATTACGCCTCAATCCTGAAATACCACGCGAAGCGGGCATTGCCATCAACAATATCGAAAACCCGGCTTTTCTCACCCATTTTCTTTCATCTAATGCCAATATCGAGGTAACTGAAAAGCAGAAACTTCTCGAGATGTCGGATGGGATAGAGCAAGTAAACTTATTGCTTGAATATTTGAACCGCGATATACAGCTGCTCGAACTTAAAAACAAGATTCAAGACAAAGTAAATTCTGATATAGACCAGCAGCAGCGCGACTATTTTTTGCGTCAGCAAATCAAAGCTTTGCAAGAAGAGCTTGGAATGGAAAGCCATGACCAGGAAGTAGAAAAATTACGTGCAAAAGGAGAAAAGAAGAAATGGCCGCAAGAGATTGGAAAGCATTTTAAAAAGGAACTAGACAAATTGTCACGCATCAACCCTTCGGCTGCTGAATATCCAATGGCGTTGAATTATGTTGAATTTTTGGTCGATTTGCCTTGGAACGAATACACAAAAGACAACTTCGACCTGAAACGAGCTAAGAAAATACTGGATAAAGAGCATTTTGGTTTAGAAAAAGTCAAAGAGCGCATCATTGAGTATTTGGCCGTATTGAAGCTGAAAAACGAATTCAACAAGCAAAACGAAGGATTGAAAGCACCGATTCTTTGTTTGTATGGGCCACCAGGAGTTGGAAAAACTTCTCTTGGTCGTTCTATAGCCAAGGCTTTGAATAGGAAGTACGTGCGCATGTCATTGGGTGGCTTGCGCGACGAGGCTGAAATTCGTGGGCATCGTCGTACTTACATAGGAGCTATGCCTGGTCGTATTATTTCAAGTTTGAAAAAAGCTCAGTCTTCCAACCCTGTTTTTATTTTGGACGAAATAGACAAGGTGGGCTCCGATTTTCGAGGCGATCCTTCATCTGCTTTATTGGAAGTACTAGATCCTGAGCAAAATAACGCCTTTGCAGACAATTACTTGGATTTGGATTACGACCTATCCAAAATTCTTTTCATCGCTACTTCCAATGCCTTGGATACCATACATCCTGCTTTGCGAGACAGGATGGAAATTATTGAGCTAAACGGCTATACCATAGAGGAAAAGCTGGAGATAGCCAAACAACATCTTCTACCAAAACAAAAAGCCGAACATGGTTTGAAAGCCAAAGACCTGCACCTGGCCGACGATGCCCTGCTCAAAATAATTGAAGGGTACACGCGCGAATCGGGAGTGCGTAATTTGGAAAGGCAAATAGGAACAGTAATAAGGAAAGTGGCCAAAAGGATAGCGGCAGAAGAGGAATACCCAAAAACACTGCATGCCAAAGAAGTAGTGGAATTGACTGGAGCCGAAGTTTTCGACAAGGAAATCTATGTCGATAATCGCTATGCCGGGGTAGTCACAGGCTTGGCTTGGACTTCAGTGGGTGGCGAAATACTTTTTATCGAATCTAGTTTGAGCAAAGGAAAGGGGAAACTTACTATTTCGGGTCAGTTGGGCGAGGTAATGAAAGAATCAGCTCTTGCTGCACTTTCATACTTGAAGTCTATTTCAGAAGATTTTTCGATAGATTCCCGTCTGTTTGACCAATACGACCTGCACATACACGTACCTGCAGGAGCTGTGCCCAAAGATGGCCCTTCGGCAGGTATCACCATGCTCACATCCTTGGCTTCTGTTTTTACCCAACGCAAAATAAAACCTAATCTTGCCATGACAGGTGAAATTACGCTTAGCGGTAGGGTGTTGCCAGTAGGGGGAATCAAAGAAAAGATATTAGCAGCCAAAAGAGCTGGAATACAGGAAATTATACTTTGTGCCAAAAATAAAAAAGACATAGAGGAAATAGCCAAAGACGATCTGAAAGGATTGAAAATCAATTATGTAAATCATGCTTCAGAAGTCCTAAACTTGGCGTTACTTCCCGAATTGGTAGATAATCCCATTCATTTCAAGTTGGAAGAAAAAGCGGTGGCGGTATAAAAATTACATTTTCAATTTCAATTTGAAAAATACAGAAAAATTGGTTTACAGCTAATTGTATAATTTTTGCATGTTTCATCGTCCAATTCATAACCATCTACCTGTAAGCTACTTTTGTGGTCATTCGCTTGGTTTGCAGCCAATTGACACCAAAGAATATCTGGCTTTGGAATTGGACAAATGGGCAAAACAAGGTGTTGAGGGGCATTTCGAAGAACCCAATCCTTGGTTTCATTACCACCATTTTCTGAAACCTGGTCTGGCTCACCTTTGTGGGGCAAAAGAATCGGAAGTGGTGGCCTATGGTTCACTTACCTCCAACCTCCATTTTCTGCTCGCCTCTTTCTACCAACCCACTACTCGAAAGCACAAAATTTTGGCAGAAGATGTTGGCTTTCCTTCCGATACTTTTGCTTTGGAAACACACGTAAAGTTTAGGGGATTCAATCCAAAAGAATCTATTGTGTGGCTTAAGCACGATGCAAATTTTTGTTTTACAACCGATTACATTTTGTCTCAGATTGAGGAATTCAAAGACGAACTAGAATTGATTTGGCTTTCCGGAGTAAATTTCTTGAGTGGGCAAGTTGCTGACATGAAAGAAATTGCGAGGGTTGCTTCGCAAAACGGCATCAAAATTGGGTTTGATTTGGCACATGCTATCGGCAATGTTCCATTGAAACTTCACGATTGGGGTATCGATTTTGCGGTATGGTGTTCCTACAAATATTTGAATGCAGGACCAGGGGCAGTAGGAGGATATTTCGTCCACGAAAAAAATTTCCCCAATAAACCAGGTGCTACTAACTACGAACCAAACATTTTGGGTGGCTGGTGGGGAAACAAGGAAGAAACCCGATTTCAGACAAAACAAAGTTTTGACCCTATCCCCAACGCCGATGCTTGGCAACACAGCAATGCCAATGTGCTCAGTTTGGCCGCTTTGCGCGCTTCATTAGATATTTTTTTTACCAATCAAATTGCCGATTTGCATGCCAAAAGCAGCACGCAAACTAAAATTGCTTTTGAATGGCTGCAAAATGTACCGGGTGTTCAGATTTTGACACCACTCGAAAACAGCGGAAATATGCTGAGTGTGATGTTGCCACAAGAAAATAAAAAGTTAATAGCGCAGCTAAAGTCAAAACAAATAATGGCCGACTGGCGTGAACCCAATATTTTTAGATTCTCTTTTTGTCCTTTGTACAACACTACCGAAGAATGGCAGCAATTTATGGCCGTACTACACGAGTTGCTGTAAAATTATCGTTCTTTGTGCCTCTTTTGATTATGAAATACACTAAAATATACCTCATCAGTTTGGTAGTTGTGGTCTTGGACCAGCTTGTGAAACTTTTGGTGCATTACAACATGCAAATGGGAATCCTAGGCGAAATTCATGTGTTAGGCGACCTTTTTAAACTGCATTACACGCTCAATCCAGGTATGGCTTTCGGTGTTGAATTAGGTTCAAACTACGGTAAAATAGCCCTTACGACTTTTAGACTAATAGCCATAGGAGCCATAGCATGGTATTTGTACCAACAAATTGATAAAGGTGCCCAAAAAGGATTTCTCGTTTGCATGGCCATGATATTGGGAGGTGCGATAGGCAACGTGGTAGATAGCGTTTTTTATGGAGTGTTGTTGAACAATTCCCCTTTCGATGCCCCTACTCCCTGGTTCAATGGGCAGGTTATCGATATGTTTTACCTAGATATTTGGGAAGGTTATTTGCCAGATTGGCTTCCCATTTTGGGCGGACAGTTTTACTCGCTTTGGCCAATTTTCAACGTAGCCGATTCCTCGATTTTTCTTGGTGTTTTGTGTATTTTAATTTTTCAAAAAAGATTCATGCTAAATCAATAGGAATTACTTCGTTTTCAATCAAGTATTTCCAAAGCATAATCGCATGTAAACCTTTTTCCCATTTCTAATTTTTCCATAAAAGGTCTTTCCCTAAAATCCTTATTTGCTCCTTTTACATCGGCCAAGCCAAACCATGGCTCGATACATAAAAATTGGGCATTGGCGCCTGGTTTTGTCCAAAAGGCCAAAAGAGGGAATCCTTTGAAGTGAAAACGCAAAGTGCTACTTTTTGACTTGGGTTTCAAATCTACGTAAGCCGACTTCAGTTCTTCCAATATGATGGCATCTTCCTCGAAAAGCCCGTAGTTCAATGAAATATTTTTCTCGTTTTTCAGAAAAGGTTTTTTCAGTCCATTTAACAAGCCAGCCGAAAACAACATTTTTTCGGCAGTTTCGGGTTTTTCAAAAATTAGTTCGTAGTCTGAAAAGGCTTCTTCGTCCGAAAATGGACAAACAAATCCAGGATGGGCTCCAATAGAAAACCATATAGTTTGTCGGTCTGTATTTAATACCTCGTACTTTATGTTCAACTTATTGTTTTCCAATGTATAAACAATGCGTAGCTCAAATTGGAATGGATATACTTTCAGGCTTTCTTGGTCACTTTTGAGTAGAAAAGTTAGGCAATCGTTTGCTTGTTTTTCAACTTCAAACTGCCTGTCGCGTGCGAAACCGTGTTGCGAAAGCGTGAATTCTCTTTCACCTATTCGATAGGTATTGTTTTCCACTTGCCCAACTATTGGAAAGAGAACAGGAGCATGGCGCGCCCATATTTTTGGGCTGGCTTGCCAAATGTAATCGGTATGCGTTTTTTTGTTGACAAGGTTGCAAAGCTCTGCTCCCAATAATTTGAAACTAGCTTTTAGAAGATCGTTTTCGAGATGAAAAATCATAATAATGGCATAAAAACAATGCAAAATAACGAACTAGCCTCTTTCCGATAAATAAAGTTTAGCTTATTCTTCTATTTTTGTCTGTATTCCAAAAAAAATGAAAGCAATGAGTCGTGTTTACATCAAAGCATTAACCATCTTTTTTAGTTATTCAATCGCTTTTGCCCAAACAAATCCTGTGCCTCGCTTTGCCCAAAAGTTTGAGCAAATGGGGCCTTTGTTGCCCACACCCAACGAATACCGAAATGCAAGCGGCTCGCCAGGACTCAAGTATTGGCAACAGCGCGCCGACTACGAAATGCAGCTTGAGTTAAATGACGAAAAACAAGAGATATACGGTATTGAGACTATTACGTATTACAACAATTCGCCTCACGAACTACCGTATTTGTGGTTGCAGCTCGACCAAAATCATTGGGACAAGCATGCCGATCATTATTTGACCTATTGGGGCAAAATGTCAGAAACGATGGATGTAAAGGAACTTCAAAAAGGAATAGCTCCGCAAGATTCACTCGGATACAAACTCTTAAAATTAGAAGCCAATGGCAAACCATTGAAATACTCGATAAATAAAACCATGCTTAGAATTGATTTGCCAAAGGCGCTGAAAGCGGGCGAAAAATTCACATTCAGGGTCGATTGGCAAAACAAAATCAACGACCGCATCAAAACGGGTGGGCGTTCTGGTTATGAGTATTTTCCAGAAGATAAAAACTA
>JBIKRJ010000122.1:0-7268 GCA_044349205.1 Cytophagales bacterium
AAATAATTTACTGTTTTGGTTCTTTTTATGCAACGCCAAGTTGCTTTTTTTCTTTTTGTACGAACTCTTGTATCTCGGGGAAAAATTGTTCGAATTCTTTATGAAAAAGTAAGTAATCGTCTTCAAGATCAACAATAGAAGAGGCCATTGTATTGGAAAAATGTACTCTTGCTTGCATCCCTTTTAGTGTTAGGGCAATGCCTTGAAGAGAAGCATAATTCACAAGCCAGTTTTGACGAATCATGTACTCCAATAGCAGGTGTATTTTGTTGGGCATTAGATGTTTATTGTGGTTCAGGAACTGATAACTGTTTTGTGCAAAAAGTGGTAGGGGAGTAGCAGAGTATTCGAGCCAATTGGCCGCCAAGAAATGATCGTAGATGACATCGGAAACTACTGGTGCATATTTGGCCGCACTTTTTCTGAGGCGTACCACGGTTTGTTTTACGATAGGGTGGCTGTCGGTAAATTGGTCTATTTTTCGATGAAGTTGTATGCCCCTTTGTATGTTAGTGGGGTAATCATTTATCTCTTTGCCACGAATGGAATCGGCAATAAAATTCCCTATGATGAGTCCATCGTCGTTTCCAGCCAAATAAAGATGGGCCAAGAAGTTCATTTATCAATTCAATTTATACCAATTTACTAAAAAGGCGCTTCAGTGTTGATAGCCATCAAAAAAAAAGGCAACCAATTTGGTTGCCTTTCATTTTTGCAATAAAGATTGAATTTTAAGCAACTATTTTTTCTGCTAACAAAACCACTTTGTTTTTGAGTACTTCTACCACACCACCGTCTATTGTGAAAGTTTTTTCTTCATTGGCGGTTTTAATTTTTACCAGACCAAGCGTGCAAGTGCTTATCATGGGTGCGTGTTTTTTCAATACTTGAAAACTACCGTCAACCCCAGGAAATGTCGCTGAAATGACTGTCCCTTCGTAAATTTTTTTCTCTGGCGTGATGACTTCTAAATACATATTGATTCAAAATTTTTAAGTACAAAGTTCAAAGTTGAGCAAGCCTTGTGACTAACTACCTACGACTTTATACTTAGTTTTTTACAGCTTCTGCCATTAGTTTTTCTCCTTTGGCAATCGCTTGGTCTATCGTTCCTACAAGGTTGAAAGCAGCTTCAGGTAGGTGATCCAACTCACCATCAATAATCATATTGAACCCTTTGATGGTTTGTTTAATGTCCACCAACTCGCCCTTCAAACCAGTAAATTGCTCGGCTACGTGGAATGGTTGCGAAAGGAAACGTTGTACGCGTCTTGCACGGTTTACCACTTGTTTGTCTTCCTCCGAAAGTTCGTCCATACCAAGAATAGCGATGATATCTTGCAATTCTTTGTAACGCTGCAAAATTTCTTTTACGCGTTGTGCAGTGTTGTAGTGGTCGTCGCCCAATACTTCTTTAGAAAGAATCCTGGAGGTAGAATCCAAAGGATCCACGGCAGGATAAATTCCCAACTCTGCGATTTTACGCGACAATACTGTAGTAGCGTCCAAGTGAGCGAAAGTTGTAGCAGGTGCAGGGTCGGTCAAGTCGTCGGCAGGTACGTAAACCGCCTGAACAGAGGTGATAGAACCTCTTTTAGTGGAGGCGATACGCTCTTGCATGGCACCCATTTCGGTGGCCAAGGTAGGTTGGTAACCAACAGCAGAAGGCATACGACCCAACAAAGCCGACACTTCAGAACCTGCTTGTGTAAAACGGAAAATATTGTCGATAAAGAAAAGGATGTCGCGGCCTTTGCCTTCGCCATCACCATCACGGAAATATTCAGCCACAGTTAGTCCCGTTAGAGCTACACGCGCGCGGGCTCCTGGGGGTTCGTTCATTTGACCAAATACGAAAGTAGCTTGCGAGTCTTTGAGCGCATCCATGTCAACTTTGCTCAAATCCCAACCGCCTTCTTCCATTGAATGTTTGAAAGCTTCGCCATACTTCACGATGCCCGATTCTATCATTTCGCGTAGAAGGTCATTTCCCTCGCGGGTGCGCTCGCCTACGCCAGCAAATACAGAAAGACCTTCGTATGCTTTTGCGATATTATTGATAAGTTCTTGAATCAAAACGGTTTTACCCACACCGGCACCACCAAAAAGGCCAATTTTGCCTCCTTTTACATACGGTTCCAAGAGGTCTATTACCTTGATACCCGTAAACAAAACTTCAGAAGAAGTGGAAAGTTCCTCGAATTTAGGAGCATTGCGGTGTATGGGAAGTTTGTTTTTGCCAGAGGGCTGTGATATTCCGTCGATAGCATCGCCTACTACATTGAAAAGGCGACCTTTGATTTCTTCACCAGTAGGAATAGCGATGGCTGCACCGGTATCCACTACGTCGATGCCGCGTTGCAGACCTTCAGTACCTTCCATTGAAATGGTACGTACGCGGTCTTCGCCCAAGTGTTGTTGAACTTCTAAAACTAGTTTTTGACCGTTGGGCTTGGTCACTTCCAATGCGTTAAAGATTTTGGGTAGTGCGCCACCTTCGAACGATACGTCTACTACGGGGCCAATCACTTGGGTAACTTTACCTATGTTTGCCATACTGATGTTAAATGGAGAAAATCGATTTTTCGGATTGCAAAACTATACTTTTCTGATTTATTCACCAACAGAAATTATTTCTGCTTATTTCAAATAATGCAGACTCGCAAAATTCATTATCGATTAAACGTTTGCCATAGCTTCTTTTATTTAGCCGTTTCAAACGTGTATACTTTAATTTTTAATCTTTTAGTTCCAGTCTAATTAAAATTTTCTGCGAATCAAATAGAAATTTTATTCGTTAAACCATGTTTTTTCTTTTTAAAGTCATAGTTTTGTAAGTTACAATTCAAAATTGGGTGTTTAAAAAGCTTTTTGAACTTCTACCCAATCTAACTATACAAAAATTTTATTCGTCTGTTGTCTTGTATTGCCTAATGCTTTTGGGCGATAGATGAAAATAAGTTGTCGTTTTTGATTTCAAAATTTGAACTAAGAAGAAATTCGGTAGTTTGCTTATTTCTGCAATAAATCATTTATGAACACAAAGCATTTATAGAACTATTCATACAGTCCTTTGACAACAGTATTGTAAAAATAAATGAGTACACATTTCATTATTTCGTTGAAAAAAAGGTTGAGCGTACCAACATGGTGCTTTTTATCTTTCATTCTGTTGGCGATATTTTCAAATGGAAGTTTTGCTCAAAATTGTTACACTACTTGGAATTCCTCTTCTCAATATGGCCCGGGTACCTCGTGTGGTGGAGGCACACCTTTTCAGGTAAATTACAAGGGTAGAAATTATTCTGCGAGGTATTGTAATAGCAATAGTGCACCCGATTTAAATTCTTGCTGTAGTTATTCCAATTGGATTGATGAGGGTGCTTGCGTAACGTGTACGTTACTTCCCGGGAGTGTTGGCACAGCGCAGTCAATTCCAAGCAATTCAATTCCAAATCCTTTGACCAACATTACTTCAGCAAGTGTAACTAATGGAGGCACCTTAACATATACATGGCAAAGATCTACAGACAACAGTACTTGGGCTGATATTGCGGGCGCCAACTCAAATGTTTATGCCCCGGGAGTTATCGCAACAAAAACCTATTTCCGTAGAAAAGTAAGTGTA
Organism: Cytophagales bacterium; assembly: GCA_044349205.1. Lineage (GTDB taxonomy): Bacteria > Bacteroidota > Bacteroidia > Cytophagales > UBA9547 > UBA9547. The sequence goes on from JBIKRJ010000122.1 coordinate 3,629, forward strand.
ACTGGTTGTGGTGAAGCATTTACTCCCAGTGTTTTAATTAACATTATAATAATTACGAATGTCGATACCGATAAAGATGGCATATTAGATGCAGTTGATTTAGACGATGATAATGATGGAATTTTAGATTGTGTAGAAAATGGATTTGATCAAGTAACATTATCTAAAGTTTATAATGTTGCGGGTACTGCAAATTATCAAACTGGAAACGAAATTCAGTTAACTCCTGATTTAAACAACCAGGCAGGGTCAGCAATGTCATTTGGTAAAATAGATTTCAACAAAGATTTTAACTTTAATGTAGAATTATTTTTAGGTTATAACGATGCTGGTGCCGATGGGATGGCAATAGTGTTTCATAACGATCCAAATGGTGTAAATGCAGTAGGTATACAGGGCAGTGGTTTGGGTGCTTCGGGAATACAAAACGGAATAGCCATCGAATTCGATACATGGGATAATGGAGAAGTACCTGAAGATCATACACATATTAAACTATCTAGTACTTGGGCTGAATTAACTCCAATCAATAAGTTGCCAAATATTGAAGATGGTCAATGGCACTTGGTGAATTTTAATTGGAATGCTTCGACACAGACTTTGAATTATTCGTTTGATGGTAATTTAATAACATCGTACAGCAATGATTTAGTATCAAATGTTTTTAATAATGAATCAAATGTTTATTTTGGATTTACAGCTAGTACGGGTGGAGCTAGGAATGAACAAAAAATCCGTTTTCCCGATTCGTTTTGTAGTTACCCTATTTTTAAGGACACAGATAATGATGGTGTTGTCAATTCATTGGACACAGATTCCGACGGCGATGGTTGCCCCGATGCTATTGAAGGTGGAGCTGCATTTAAGATTACTGATTTAAGCGGTCAAATTTTAGCAGGAAATGTTGATGCCAATGGAGTACCTACAAAAGCAGGTGCAAGCGGACAGACAGTTGGAACCAGTGCAAACAGTGCAGCTAAAGATGTGGAATGTATCAACTGCGATATTAAACCAGCGATGCCGCAAGTAAATGGAGTTTCTTCTGAAATGATTTACAGTTTTGTGTATGACGCCCTACAACCGCTCAATGCCACAACCCCTGTTTTCACAGCAGGAAAACAATATAAATTTAAAGTAACCGGCACATACTCACTTTGGACAAACGACCCCAGTAAAAATCCATTAGATGCCGCATATCGATTTGCTGATCAATACACCGGAGTACCCATAGGTACACCTTTGGAATTGACGTACATTAAATTAAATGGTGCCACACATCCTAGGCCAGTACCAAATCAGTACAATCCATTACATGAGTATTGGTTTAATTTCACGGGTACAGGTTCGGCACTCAACTTTGCGTATGCTGACAGTTTTTTCCCAGACAATCACGGTACTTTGACCTACACTTTTTATTCTACTATAGATACCATTAAAGTGTGTGCTAGTGCAACCACTACATCTCTTGGCAAGTTTGTTACTGGTACAAACTTGCAATGGTATACTAGCAAAACAGGAGGGGTCGGTAGTTCAATCGTTCCGGGTGTAAACAATTCAGTTGCTAATTTTTATGAATATTGGATTACACAAACCGTAAACGGTTGCGAAAGTGAAAGAACTCCTTTGTATTATAAAGTTTTAAGTAAACCAGTGGTTTCTTTAGGAAATGATACGACCATTTGCCAAGGCCAAAAAATTACTTTATACGCGGGTATTGCAAATACTTACAAATGGAATGATAATTCAACTTTGCAAACTTTTTTAGTATCGAGTGCTGGGCAGTATAAAGTTACAGTTACCAATTCAAATAACTGTAAAGCAACAGATTCGATTAATGTGTTATATAAAAATTGCAATAGTGGTTTGATAGTACCTGATACCTTAACAATTTGTAAAGGAGAATCAGTAACTATCAACGCTAAAAATATTAAAACGCCTAAATGGGAAAGTTCAGAACCATTGACAAAAGTGAATGATAGTACCATTACTGCTACTCCCTCTAAAACTGCGAAATATTATGTAACATCTTATACTAAAAATCTAAATTCTTTAACAAACGGTGATTTTGAAATACCAAATATAGGTAGTGGTTTTGGTATTGTAGATGCAAGTTCTGTAAATGGATGGAAAACTACTGCAACTGATAATCAGATTGAAATCTGGAACAAAGATATGGGTGTTGCTGCCTATTCAGGTAATCAATTTGTAGAATTGAACGCCAATATGCAATCTGCACTTTATCAAGATGTTGCAACTATTCCTAGATCAAATTTAATTTGGGGTTTTGCGCACAGAGGAAGAAGTGGTATCGAAACAATTGAATTCGAAGTTGGCCCCCCTGGCGGACCTTACACCAAAATTGGATCTTACAGTGATGCCTTGGCTTGGGGGTATTATTCCGGTGTTTATGAAGTTCCAACAGGGCAAACTACCACTAGATTTTATTATTCATCAAAAGACCCTGGATCTGTAGGAAATTTCATTGACGCAGTTGAATTTTTTACTACAGAAGAACAGAAAGACAGTGTAGTTGTAATTGTAAATCCACTTCCCACTGTAGTGGCCAACGGCACTTCTATTTGCAAAGGCGATTCGAAATCACTCACCGCCTCGGGAGCGAGCACATACGCCTGGACTCCAAATACCTCCATCTCGGCATTGACGGGAGCCACTGTCACGGTAAACCCTGAAAGCACGATTACCTACACCGTAGAAGGGACCGATGCAAAAGGGTGTAAGAACACCGATACGGCAAGAGTAGTGGTGGTAGCTTGTGCAGATGCCCCCTCGGCCACGTTATCAGGCTCGAGTACTATTTGTAATGGAGATTCAATAAATATCACCGTTGCATTAACGGGCACTAAACCTTGGTCAATAACGTATACCGAAGGTACTACTCCCAAAATTGTGAATAATATTCAAGAGAGTCCCTATACGTTTTTTGTTAAACCAAGTGTTACCCAAACCTATACATTACAAACAGTATCGGATATAAACAAAACAGGAACTACAAGTGGAGCAGCGATTGTTACAGTAAACCCCAAACCCACCGTGGTAGCCAACGGCACTTCTATTTGCAAAGGAGATTCGAAAGCACTTACCGCGACAGGGGCCAATACCTACACCTGGAGTCCCAATACTTCCATCAGCGCATTGACGGGCGCTACAGTCACAGTAAATCCTACGACCACGATTACCTACACCGTAGAAGGGACCGATGCAAAAGGGTGTAAGAACACAGATACGGCAAGAGTAGTGGTGAATGCTTTGCCCACCGTGGTAGCCAACGGCTCCTCTCTATGCAAAGGAGATTCGAAAGCACTTACCGCAACAGGGGCAGCAACCTACACCTGGAGCCCCAATACCTCCATCACCGCATTGACGGGCGCTACAGTCACAGTAAATCCCGAAAGCACGATTACCTACACCGTGGAAGGGACCGATGCAAAAGGGTGTAAGAACACCGATACGGCAAGAGTAGTGGTGAATGCTTTGCCCACCGTGGTAGCCAACGGCTCCTCTCTATGCAAAGGAGATTCGAAAGCACTTACCGCAACAGGGGCAGCAACCTACACCTGGAGCCCCAATACTTCCATCAGCGCATTGACGGGCGCTACAGTCACAGTAAATCCTGCGACCA
>JBIKRJ010000123.1:0-7250 GCA_044349205.1 Cytophagales bacterium
AACAATGGTACGATTAGTACCACTGGTACTGCCTCGAATACAGGAACATTCACGAACAGCGGCACTTTCACGAATACTGGACTTTTTACGAATACTGGCTCAGGGGCTGTCTTTACCAACAGCACAACGGTGACGGCCAATTTCAATGGCGGCTTGTCTAATCTCTCAAGTGCGTTGTTTGAAAATCCTTGTGGTGCTACCGCCAATGTAACGGGAGGTGCATTTACGAACTCAGGAACTATCACTGGTGGTACGAATAACTATACCTATGGCAGATTCAACAACACCGTGGCTGCCGCCACAGTAACGAATACTGGAGGAACAATTGGCAGTTCTACTTATTTGTCATTTGCCGGTACTATCTCGGGAGGTACAGTAGGTGCCTCGCCACTGGTGCTTCAAAGTAGTAGCCAAGCCGCTACTTGTGCCTACTACACACTTAGTGCAACTTCCCTTTCTGATTATTCCTATTGCCAAGGATCTGGTCCTTCTACTTCGAAGAGTTTCACAATCTCTGGCAATAACCTAACTGGTTCTGGGTCTGTGACGATCAATGCTTCTACAAATTTTGAGGTTTCTTCCGATAACAGCACTTTTGGTGCCACTGCTACGTATCCTTTTGCTTCAGGAATTATCACATCTCAGCCCAAGACAGTATATGTTCGCTTAAAAGCAGGATTGACTTCACAAACCTCTTCACCTCAAACATACGGTTCTGAAAATGTAACTGTGGCTTCCTCAGGAAATGCTGTTGCACAAACCGTTTCGAATATTGGGCAGGTAGATCCAATTCAAACGGTGAGCGTGGGTTCTGCACTTTCAGCAATTTGTCAGGGTGCTACCACAGTAGCACTCGGCGGATCATTTGGAGGCAGTGCAACTTCTGCGGTATGGGACGACGGCGATGCCGGGGGTAGCTTCAGCAACAACACAGGCAACACTCCTGCCACTGCAACCTATACGGCAGCATCGAATTCCGCGAGTCCCGTGACCTTGACATTGACCACGAGCGGCAGCTATTGTAGTAGTGTCAATAGTAACAAATCATTGACTGTTAATCCGAACCCGACGGTCGGTGCAGGTTCAGCCCTGAGCGCGGTCTGCCAAGGAGCAACTACTGCTGCCTTGGGTGGATCGTTCGGCGGTGGGGCAACTTCTGCGGTATGGGACGACGGCGGTGCCGGGGGTAGCTTCAGCAACAACACAGGCAGCACCCCTGCCACGGCAACCTATACGGCGGCTTCGAATTCCGCGAGCCCTGTGACCCTGACATTGACCACGAGCGGCGGTTCCTGCGGTACTACTTCTGCCAACAAATCATTGACTGTAAACCCTAATCCGACGGTGAGTGCTGGTTCAGCCTTGAGTGCGGTCTGCCAAGGAGCAACTACTGCTGCCTTGGGTGGATCTTTCGGCGGCGGCGCCACTTCGGCGGTATGGTCCGACGGTGGAGCTGGAGGTTCCTTTGGCAACAATACGGGAAGTACTCCTGCCACTGCAACTTACACGGCGGCTTCCAACTCCGCTAGTCCAGTCACACTAACATTGACCACAAGCGGTGGTTCATGCGGAACTACTTCAGATACAAAAAGTTTGACAGTAAATGCCAAGCAATCGCCTTCACTTTTACTTACATCCGATGCTGCTGGTTCTGTCAATTCAGGAACAAATGTCACGTTTACTGCCTCACCCTCCAACACGGGCGGGGGTACTTTGTCATACACTTTCAAAAAGGGAGCCACAATTCTACAAGCCGCTTCTTCTTCCAATACCTATTTGGCTGTTGCAGGTTCTGGCACTTTCCCTGTTGGCTCATCAAGTACGGTATTTGCTGAACTTTCTATTACAGGCGGGTGTGTGACGAGTAGCGCGGCAACCTCCAACAATGTCTCTTTGGTTGTTAATAGTACAACAGCGATTGTTTGGAACGGCAGTGCTTGGAGCAATGGCACGGGTCCCACGGCATTCGACGACGTCATCATGTTGGGCACTTACAATGGCCCAGCCTTTACAGCAAAAAATGTAACCGTTAACTCTTCTACCACATTGACGATTGCCTCGGGTTCTGTGATTACGGTTACTGGTGTACTAACCAACAACGGTACTATAACGGTAAGCGACGGGGCTGGAATTGTACAGGGCGCTTCTTCGACCCTTGCCGGAAGCGGGTCTTACAAAGTACAGAAGATTGGTAGTACCACCGCTTATAGCTACTGGTCTACCCCAGTGGTATCGGCGCCTGTGTTTGGGACGAATTGTTATTTTTACAATGAGGCAGTACGCACTGCTGGCAACTACCAAACGGGGTGGAAACCTGCTACTGGTACTTTACAATTGGGCTTGGGTTACTCAGGTTTCAGATTGGGCTCAAGGACTTTCAACGGCGTAATCAACAACGGCGACGTGAACAGGGGTGTTAGCTATACCAACATTGACAATAATCCCGCTACAGACGGTTGGAACCTTTTAGGTAATCCATATCCCTCCACAGTGAGTGTGGGTTCTTTCCTATCTGCCAATTCGGCCAGGATAGACCAAGCCGTGTACTATTGGAACGGTAGCAATTATGTGACTGAAAATTCGGGTAACATACCCGTTTGCCAAGGTTTCTTTGTGCATGCACAGTCCACTGGTACGGTTTCTTTCAAGAACAATATGCGCAATGCAGGAACAAATCCTTTATATCGTATGTCCGATACTCCGCCAGTTATCAAACTTCGAATGGGTATTGGTTCAAACACCGATGTGACACAGATTGAATTGCGTGAGGGTGCAAGCGATGGTTACGATTTAGGTATTGATGCATTCAAGTTGAAAGGAAATGATGTTTTACAACTCTACAGTAGAATTGTCGGAAACCTTTCTCCATTTGCTATCAATGTACTTTCGGCAGGTAATGATAAGAAAGTACAACTGGCTTATGATGCAAAATCTGTTGGTACATTTACTGTAAGTATATCTGAAAACAATTCAGGTTTGCCCATCTATTTAAAAGACAATGAATTAGGTATTCTACACGACCTTTCAACTCCCTACAGCTATCAAGGAGGTGGTGTAAATGGAAGCGAACGATTTATGTTATATATAGCACCTTCCACAACATCGCTAGAATCAAATAAGGTAGAAGTCAAGCAAGTCACAATATGGACTCGTGACAAAGATGTAGTGGTAGATGGTTCTGGCATGCTTGAAGTAAAGATAATGGATATCGGAGGCAGGACAGTGGCCACGGGTATGGGCGATGGCAGATGCCTGATTGCGATGGGCAATGCGCCTGCTGGCTTGTATGTAGTAGTCGTGAACGGTATATTTGTTCAAAAAGTAGTATTACGCTAAATTTAGATAAGAAGTAAAAGGTAATGTCATGAAGAAATATTTGGTTTTATTGATAGGATTGGTGCTTTCTCATTCGCTATTTGCTCAGGGTCCACCTCCACCTCCTCCTCCCATTACTACTCCCTTCGATGGGGGAATAGGTTTTTTAGTGGGGGCAGTACTGCTTTGGGCAGGTACTAGAAGATTCTACAAAAAGGGACGTTAGTCTACATTATAGTATCATACATCAAATGCCATAGGTTTATAGCCTTTGGCATTTTCTTTTTGCAAGATTATCAAATGCTAAAAGGCTTTTCATCAGACAAGCTATGTTTGCAGTGTACATATTTCTTAAATTTGTCTCTTTATTTATTTTCAAAAGATGGCAAAAGCACAGTTAAGTCAAGAAGAACAGATAAAATTTCACCAAGAAAAGATAAAGCAAGTCATTACCGAAGTAGGTAAAGTGGTAGTTGGTCAAGACTACATGATTAATCGCTTGCTCATTGGGTTATTCACTAACGGTCACATTCTCTTGGAGGGAGTTCCTGGTTTGGCCAAGACATTGACAATTAATACTTTGGCCAAGGTGCTTGACTTAGATTTTCATCGAATTCAATTTACTCCCGACTTGCTTCCTGCCGACCTACTTGGCACCATGATTTACAATCAAAAGGAAGGGCTTTTCCAAGTGAAAAAAGGTCCAATTTTCGCAAATATCATTCTTGCCGACGAAATAAACCGGTCACCCGCCAAAGTACAATCAGCACTTTTGGAATCAATGCAGGAAAAACAAGTCACGATAGGCGAAACCACCTACAAACTCGACAAACCATTTCTTGTGCTGGCCACCCAAAATCCTGTGGAACAGGAAGGTACTTACCCACTTCCCGAAGCCCAAGTTGACCGTTTTATGATGAAATTGTACGTAAGCTACTTGAACAAAGACGAAGAGTTGGAAGTCATGCGCCGCATGTCCAACATGTCTTTCGATACGAAGGTGTCAAAAGTTCTGAACAAGCAGGATATTTTCGATATCAAGAGCGAAATAAATAGGGTAAACATTTCTGAATCGCTAGAAAAATACATTATTGAATTGGTCTTTGCCACTCGTAATCCTTTGGAATATGGTTTGAAAGAAGAAGCCGAATACATCCAATTTGGCGTTTCGCCTAGGGCAAGCATCAATTTGAATTTGGCTGCCAAAGCCATGGCTTTTTTGAATGAGCGCGATTTTGTTTTGCCCGACGACATCCAAGAAGTGGCGAAAGATGTTTTGAATCATCGCATCATTTTGAATTATGAGGCCGAAGCCGACGGTGTTAATTCGCGCCAACTAGTGGACAATATCTTGCGCAAAGTGGCCATCACCAAATAAGGGGATAGGTTTTAACCCGAACCCGTTTTCATGCTTTTGCCTCCGCCATTCGTTTCCCAAATGCAGACCCTTTTGGGAGATGAATATGCTTTGTTCAATCAAAGCATGAAAATTCCTTCACCTACGAGCATTCGTTACAATCCTTTCAAAAAAGTAAACAGAATGGATGGAACACCACTCAAATGGTGTGATGATGCGATGTATTTGCCTGCTCGCCCCGATTTTTCGCAAGATCCCTTTTGGCACGGTGGCGCTTACTATGTGCAAGAAGCGGGTTCTGTTTTTGCAGCCTATTTGGTAGAACAACTTTTGCCAAATATTGACAAGCCCGTTGTGCTGGATTTATGTGCAGCACCAGGCGGAAAAAGCACTCATTTGGCTACTATACTGAAAGAAAAAGGTCTTTTGGTTTCCAACGAAGTGGTGCGTGCACGCTTTAAAATACTGGAAGAAAATCTTATAAAATGGGGCTTGCCCAATGTCGTCCTTACACAAAACGACCCCTCTCATTTTGCCCAACTAACAAATTTTTTTGATGTAGTGGTAGTTGATGCCCCTTGTTCGGGCGAAGGACTTTTTCGGAAACAGCCCGAAGCGGCAAACGAATGGTCGGAAAAACAGGTAGAATTTTGTGCCATGCGACAACAGCGAATCTTAGAAGACATTTGGCCTTGTATTCGTCCAGGAGGGTATTTGGTGTACAGTACTTGCACCTACAATACCTTGGAAAATGAAGCGAACCTGCAATGGCTGGTCAAAAATTTCGATTGCAATCCTATAGCCTTAGAAATAGACGAGAAATGGAACATTTTTTCACAGACGCACCCTCATTTTACCTGTTATCGTTTTTATCCGCACAAGACGATGTCTGAAGGCTTCTTCATTTCTGTTTTGCAAAAGAAAAAGGAAGAATACCGAAGTCAGCACTTGCACATCAAGCATCCTTATTTTCAAAAACTTTCAAAAGACGAGACTAGTAAAATAGCCGACTGGTTTTTGGATACAGACCTTTTGTGTATGAAACAACCCAATGGAATTGTGAACTTATTGCCTTCCATATTTTATCCTGAAATAGAGTATTTGGCAAAAAAACTCAAAGTTTTGTACACGGGTTCAGAAGTTTGCGAGATAAAGGGAAGAGATTTCAATCCGCTTCAACCGCTGGCCAATAGCGTTTTTCTAAATCAATCCGCATTTCAATCGGTTGAACTTTCTTTAGAAGAAGCGTTGCATTATTTAGCCAAAAACGACTTGTCTTTGGAAACTTCAGAGGGTACGCATTTGGCCAAATACGCCAAATTGCCCTTGGGGTGGTTTAAAAAGTTACCCCAACGCATCAATAATTACTACCCGTCCGAATGGAGATTGCGCTCGATTTCGAAAGCACTTTAGACTAGAATTTTTTTTATGCGCAGTAAAAGCTATTACTAATTAATCGATTCTAGTATATATTTGCAGGCTAAAGTAAAAAAACCATATTTAAAATTGGAAAATTTATGAAACTAACTAATCACCCTTTCAAAGCTTGGGTTCTTTCCGGACTCATGCTCGTGGGCTTCGGTGCAAACGCCCAGTTTACGGGTTCGTACCAGTTCCCACAAAACACATCTTACTTGGGAGGTCGAAAACCTACCAATGCGGCTTCTGCCGATGCCTTGGCTTCGTACAATTACTGGAAAACAAACTTTGTAGCTTCCAGTGCATGTAATGGACAAAGTGCATACCGTGTCATTTTTGACTATTATGCTGGTGGTCGCGGAAGAACCGACCGTGGCTCTACTGTGTCGGAAGGAATTGCCTATGGTATGTTACTTTCTGCTTATGCTGGTGACAGAGCTTTCTTCGACGGTTTTTGGACTTACTACAAACAGTTCAGAAATAGTAATGGAATTATGCATTGGAAAATAGACAACTGCGGTGTAGTGGGACAAAATGGTGCCACCGATGCCGAATTGGATGTGGCGATGGCTCTTGTACAAGCTTCTTACCAATGGCAGAGCAACGATTATTTGAACGATGCTAAAGCCATGATTGCCCTCATTCGTCAAAAAGAAGTAGAGAGCGGTTCGTTTGTGTTGAAGCCTGGCGATCAGTTCGGTGGCTCATCTTTAGTCAATCCTTCCTATTTCTCTCCCGCCTATTACCGCGTGTTTGCCCAGTTAGAGCCTACACAAGCTAGCTTTTGGAATTCAGTTTTAGCCAAAGGATATGACATTATTTTCAAGGCTGATGAAAACACCACCACTAAAACTGCCAGTCAAAGAGGCAATGGTTTGGTCCCTGACTGGTGCGATGCCAATGGAAACTTTGCAAGTGGTGCAGCCAATTACGAAGACCAAGGGAAAAACTTCATTTACGATGCTATTCGCACCCCTTGGCGTACTGCCATGGACGTGTTGTGGTGGGGAAGCACAACTGCCGCTCTTGGTCAAAAATATTGCACTCGTTTCACCAACTGGGCTATCAAAAGTACCAATGGTGACCTGAATACAGTAGGAGCTAAATATGACCTAAATGGCAATAAGTTGAATCCATACAAAAACAATACTTTCGTGGG
>JBIKRJ010000124.1:0-7206 GCA_044349205.1 Cytophagales bacterium
CGATAAAAACAAAGAATTGGCAGATGAACTCGCAGATGTGTTGTTTGTCTTGGTTTGTTTAGCCAATCAAACGGGTGTAAACCTGACAGATGCTTTTCAAAAGGGCATAGAAAAAAGAACGAAACGAGATGCCAATCGCCATTTGTCCAACGAAAAATTGCAATGACCATCAGCGGTTTTACCTTCGTCAAAAACGGGGAAATACTTGAATATCCTTTCATAGAATCTATTCGGTCTATCTTGCCTATTTGCGATGAAGTGGTGGTAGTGGTTGGTGACAGCGACGACAATACAAAAGCTCGGATATTAGCATTGAACGAACCCAAAATCAACATTATTGACAGTGTTTGGGATCCTGCTTTGCGTAAAGGCGGTCAAGTTTTGGCTCAACAAACCAACATTGCGCTAGACCATATCAAGGGCGATTGGGGTTTGTACATTCAAGCCGACGAAGTCTTGCACGAGCGTTATATTCCTGATATACAGGAAGCTGAAAAAAAAAATTTAAACGACAGTAGGGTAGAGGGACTTCTTTTTGCATACCGTCATTTTTATGGTTCGTATGATTATGTCGGACTTTCGCGTGACTGGTACAGGCATGAAATAAGGATAGTTCGAAATTTGCCTCACATTCGCTCTTACAAAGATGCCCAAGGTTTTAGAACCATCGCCAATCGTAAACTAAGGGTGAAATCCGTTGAAGCCGAAATGTACCATTATGGCTGGGTGCGCTCGCCATTGGCGCAGCAAAAAAAGAAAGAGATGGTCAACCCTTTGTGGCACGACGACCAATGGATGGCTGAAAATGTATTTGGAGGAGACAAATTCCGTTATAATCGCCGAGAATGGCTTTCACTTTTTGAAGGTACACATCCTAAAGTAATGCAGGACAGAATCGAAAAAATGAATTGGAAGTTTCCTTACGATGCCAACAAGATAAAAATTCCCATCAAAGAAAGAATCAGTTTTTGGGTGGAAAGAAAAACAGGGATTCGATTGGGAGAATACAAAAACTACGATTTGATTTAATTTTATTTCGGATTTTGAGAACCCAAAACAGCTTTTTTATTTATTTTTCTCTTCTCTTTTTCTTTTTAAAAAGCCGTAGCCCAAAAGGCAGAACACCGAAAAGGTGAATAAGAAATAGCTGTTTATAAACCCATTGACCATCGTTTGGTGAATGCCTATCACAAAAAGCACTACCGTGAAAACAAACAACATGGTTTCAAATATTTTCATGGTTGGTTGGTGGCAAAAACACCTTGAGGTTTTTTGATTTTATAGCTACGGAAATCTTCCGTAGCATCTAGGCCCATGCCAGTTAAAACTTCGGTTTTTGTTTGTATCCGTACAAATTTGTCGTTTTCAATGCGTACTCGGTGTTTTTTTGGAAGCCACTTCAGTTCTTCGGTATTCAATTTTTTTTGTTGGTCTTTCGACTGTATCACCACATTGTTGCGCACGGTGTATATGCCACTGGCTTTAGAAAAAGTGGCATAGTTGGCAGTAAGGGTAGAAGACACTACCTCTTTCTCAAAAAAATCAATTTTGATGCCTTTTGGGAAAATACGGTCGCCCGACTCCAATTCCTGTTGTTCGGGAGCCCACATTCTAAGTTTTACTTTGCCCGAATCGGTATAATTTGTGAAGATATTTTCACCTATCAACATAGGGCCTTCATACTTCTTGAAAGTTTTGATTTCCTTGTTGCCACAGGCAAAAAATAAGATGCTTGAAAGGAAAAGGACGTTGTAAATTTTCATTTGCAGTTTAGTAAGCCCTCACAAGTTTACCCTCGATAAAGTTTACAAAAGCTTTGTTTACGATGCGAGTTCCGCCTGGAGTAGGATAATTGCCTGAGAAATACCAGTCGCCCACGTGCTTTGGGCAAGCTTCGCGCAGTCCTTCAATGCTTTGGTACACTACTTCAACCTTGGCATTCAGGTCTTTAGGCGTTATGATTTGGGCAATTTGCTTCGAAAGTTGGTCGTCGCTGTACAAGTTGTACAATTCCTGAAGGTAATTGTTAATAAATATGTCGTCTTCATTGTGTTCCAAGGCATATTTGCACTTTTCGTACACTTCGTCTAGTCGATGTTCCAGATTGTCTTCTTTCAGTTGTGCCAAAAGTGCGCGAAAGGAAACAAATTCCCCAATTTTCGACATGTCTATCCCGTAACAATCGGGGTATCTTATTTGGGGTGAAGAAGAAACGATGACTATTTTTTTGGGGCCAGCTTTATCCAAAATACGTAAAATGCTTTTTTCAAGTGTGGTGCCGCGCACTATGGAATCGTCTATTACCACAACATTGTCGATACCTGCTCGAATAGTTCCGAATGTGCTGTCGTAAGAACTCGAAACCATGTCGTTGCGTTGGCTATCGTCAGTAATGAAGGTTCTAAGTTTGGCGTCTTTGATAATTAGTTTTTCGATGCGAGGATACAGTCGCATTGCTTTTTCCAATTCTTCTCGAGATGCTTTTTTGTTGCTAGCAACTTTTAAGCGCTCTTCGGCAATGTGATCGTTCAATCCTTCTACAAAACCCATGAAAGCAGTTTCGGCTGTGTTGGGTATGTAAGAGAAAACTGTGTTTTCGATATCATGGTCTACTGCTTCCAAAACTTTATTTGTGAGCAGGCGTCCCAACATTTTTCGTTCTTTGTATATATCTGGGTCTGAACCTCTTGAAAAGTAAATGCGTTCGAAACTGCAAGAAGTTTTTGGCACGGGATCGCTAAGGCTATACTCGTTGTAGTCACCCTCTTTGTTGATGATTAGTGCATGACCTGGCTGTATTTCTTTGATATCCTCGTATTGACATTTGAAGGCTTGGCGTATGGCTGGCCTTTCCGAGGCCACCACCAGTACTTCATCGTCGGCATAGTAGTAAGCAGGTCTAATGCCGTTGGGGTCGCGCGCCACGAAAGAGGCTCCGTAACCAGTGGTGCCCACCATGGCATAACCACCGTCAAAATCTTTGCAAGATCGCTTCAAAACCCGCGCTATGTCCAAGCCATTTTCTATGGCCTCAGTAATTTCCAAATTGGTGTAACGATCTTTCAAACGATTGAAAGTCATTTGGATTTCCTCGTCCAAAAAGTGGCCAATTTTTTCCATTACGGTTACGGTGTCCACTTTTTCTTTTGGGTGTTGTCCTAGTTCTATAAGTTTTTGAAAAAGCTGGTCAACATTGGTCATGTTAAAATTTCCTGCCAAGGCAAAATTTCTGCTTCTCCAATTGTTTTGTCTTAAGAACGGATGGCAGTTTTCAATACTGTTCATACCGTGAGTGCCGTAGCGCAAGTGCCCTAGCAAAACTTCGCCCATGAAGGCCACATTTTGCTTCAACCAATCTGCATTTTCAATCTTGTCTTTGTTGCCTTTTAGCTGTTTTTTGACCTTTTTATTAATTTTTTCAAAAATATCGCCCACGGGGTTTGGCTCCATGCTGCGGTAACGACTTATGTAACGGCAACCTGGGGGTACCCCTATTTTTACCACGGCCACTCCTGCACCGTCTTGGCCACGGTTGGTTTGTTTTTCCATAAGTATGTACATCTTGTTCAGGCCATAAAAAGGCGTGCCATATTTTTTGATGTAATACGAAAAAGGACGTAACAAGCGGATGAGAGCAATGCCGCATTCGTGTTTGATAGGTTCGCTCATAGCCCAGATTTACCCTTCTAAATTAGTTAATTTAATGATTGCAAAAACCCAGTCGGGTTTGAAAAAGAATATCAGTAGCAATGCGTTCAACGACAAAATGAATGCTTTTTCACCTATGGAGAGTTGTAGAGCGTTGGTGTCGGAAGTGTCTCGAAAGAATGCGTAAAAGGGCATTTTGAGATAATAAAACAGGGACAAAACCGTGTTCAAAAGTCCTGCTACCAGCATGATGAACAAGCCAGTATGGTGGGTGATTTTGTAAGATTCGTACACGCCTGCAAACATAAATAGTTTAGCCGAAAAACCTGCTGCCGGAGGTAAACCTGTGAGCGAAATCATGGTGATGAGCAAAGAGGTAGCTAAGTAGGGATTGTTTTTTCCAAGTCCCGAAAAGCCTTCCAAAGTTTCGTCTTCTTTCCATCTTGCCACAATTTTAAGCAAATGAAAAGCAGAAAAGTTCATCAGAACATATACCGTAAGATAGTAAATGATGTTGATGGCACCCAGCGAAGTGCCCACCACAATCCCCATCAAAAGGAAGCCGGCATGCGAAACGGAAGAATAAGCCAACAAACGCTTTGCATTGGTTTGGCTTAATGCTAGCAAATTACCTGCTGTCATAGAGAAAATGGCCACTACTGTGAGCACTTGTTTCAAAAGTTCAATCTGAAACAAAGGCATAAATTTGATGAGGACGCTGAATGCCAAGGCTTTTGGCGCTATAGAAAAGAAAGCGACAATAGGAGTGGGAGTGCCCTCGTACACGTCGGGTGCCCAGCTATGAAAAGGAAAGGCCGATATTTTGAAAAAAATGCCTACCAACATGAACAATATGCCCAATAAAAACAACGGAGAAGCAGCAAATGCGGGTAAAGCAGCCACTATTTCAGATAATTGGAGCGAACCGGTGAGTCCGTATATCAACGACATGCCAAATAGCATGATGCCCGTAGTGGCCGAACCATACAGCACATATTTGGTAGAGGCCTCGATGCTTTCAGGGTAAAAACCAAAAGCAGCCAGACAGTAAGAAGGCAGCGAAATGCACTCAAGTGCTATAAAAATCATCAATATATTTTCACTTATGCACAAAAATGTCATGCCCAAAATGCTGAATAAAAGCAAAAGATAGAGTTCGAGTTTTTTGTCGGAAGTAGCCCTGCGCGAATTTTCGACAATAAAACTGGTAAGAATCCCCGAAACCAATGCCAGCGACTGAAAGAAATTGGAATGGCCTCCAGCCTTCATCAGGGGAAATAGGAACCCTTCATTAGATTGAAAAAACAAAGCCAAAAACAAGAAAAGTAGGAAAATGCTGGTGGAAAGGTATTTGGGTGTTTTTTTGAAAACTACCGAAACGACAACCAAAGCCACAATACCCGCCACAATAAGGTATTGAGTTGTGAAATGAGATAGGCCACTAAGTAGTTCTTGGGGCATCAGAATTGTTTCAGCAGCATTTAGGGCTAAACATGGGCATTTATTTGCAAAAATAATCGGATTGTCGGGAATAGAGACGTTTGTGCTTTTATTTCAGAAATTCTTGTTGGTACTATGCTTATCTTTGCCCGAAAAAATAGCGTTGCATTTCTTCAAAGCTTGTACCCTTGCATTTTTTTTATCTGTCACGTTTTGTAGCGCACAAATCGTGCAGGAAGACTTTGCTGAAGACGAAGCTTTTGTGTACAAATCTGAACTTTCGGCTGGTGTTTTGTTTTCAACCAATGGCGGAATTCCGGGTGGTTTTCGCGCCAAATACGCTTGGCAGCATTCCAACAAATCGAAGCAATTTCATCAACTTTCCCTAGAAATTGTCAACATACGCCACCCTAAAGAATACCGACTGGCAAGTGACTCGGGCAGTGGATATTTCATTTACAACAAGACCAATTTTTTGTTTGTAGTGCGGGGCAATTATGGGCGCGAACTGTTGCTTTTCAGAAAGTCTTCGGAAGAAGGAACGGAATTGAAGTTGGTGGCAAGTGCAGGCCCTTCCATAGGTTTGGTTAAACCCTATTATGTATTGGCTAGTAATGGACGAGGGCTAAGCACGCCCATACATTACGAGCCTGGTGTTCGCATCGACAGAATATTGGGCAATAGTTTTTTTACGGGATTTGACGAGATTAGCGCCGTTTTGGGAGCAAATGCGCGCATATCGCTTGAATTTGGCATAAGTGCTTGGGACATATTTGTAACCGGAGTTGAAATGGGATTTCAAGCCGAAGCCCTTACAAAAAAAGTGCCCATTATTGCCTTTGCCGAAAATAAATCGGTGTTTACTTCCGCTTTTGTAAACTTTTATTTCGGGAAAAGGTATTAAAAATGAAGTGTATAGAAACTGCGACAGAAATGTATGAATAAAATGTTATGTTTTTGGCCAAAAAAATGAAAACCGAAAATGATAGAACTTCCGATAGTTGAAAGTACAGTGCAAAGAGCCAAGCGTCCGGATTGGCTTCGCGTGAAATTACCTGTGGGCAAGGAGTATGCCAAAGTGCGCCAATTGGTCGATAAGTATAAGCTACATACCATTTGCGAAAGTGGCAACTGTCCCAATATGGGCGAGTGTTGGGGCGAGGGTACGGCTACGTTTATGATATTGGGCAATGTATGCACCCGCAGTTGTACCTTTTGTGCAGTGGCTACAGGAAGACCCAACGAGTACGATGTGGAAGAGCCTAAACGCGTAGCCGAGGCAATACATTTGATGGGGGTGAAACATGCCGTCATCACTTCGGTAAACAGAGATGAGTTGAAAGACAAAGGAGCTGAAATCTGGTATCAAACAGTGGTTGAAACCAAAAAATTGTCGCCCAACACTACCATAGAAACGCTTATTCCCGATGTGCAAAACAACTGGGACGCACTTATTCGCATGATAAGTGCCGGTCAGGAAGTGGTTTCGCACAATATGGAAACCGTTAAAAGTCTTTACAGAAAAGTGCGACCACAAGCCAAATACGACAGAAGTATCGAAGAGTTGATGCGCATAAAAGAATATGGCAAACGAAGCAAAACGGGTATCATGTTGGGCATCGGCGAAAAAAAAGAGGAAGTGTACGAAGCAATGGACGATTTGGCTGCTGTTGGGCTAGATGTGCTTACTTTAGGCCAGTATCTTCAACCCACCAAAATGCACTTGGAAGTAGCCGAGTTCATCCACCCCGACTTGTTTGCCCACTATAAGGAAGAAGGCGAAAAACGCGGAATAAAATATGTGGAATCGGGGCCTTTGGTGCGTTCGTCGTATCATTCAGAACGGCATGTGTTTGTGTAGAAAATTGAGATAAAAATGAGTCCAAAGATTAAAGTAGGCATTGTAGGGGCGGCAGGTTATACGGGAGGCGAACTTCTCCGCATTTTGGTGCACCACCCCGAGGTTGACATTGTATTTGCAAATAGTAAAAGCAATGCGGGAAATCCCGTTTGGCAAGTGCACCGCGACTTGTTGGGCGATACCGATTTGTGTTTTAGTTCAAATTTGGATTCTTCTGTCGATGTATTGTTTCTGTGTTTGGGACATGGCGACTCTTT
>JBIKRJ010000125.1:0-7199 GCA_044349205.1 Cytophagales bacterium
AAACCCGAAGGCTTGTTGACCACTAATAGATGATTATCTTCGAAAAGAATGAGGGAAGGAAAGTCGTACTGCAAGTGATTGTTAATGAATTGCAAATTTAAAAATATACAAAGCTAATGTTGGGTACAGAGTTACAAATTTATCCCAAACCAATTTCGGAATACGATAAAAAACAGGAAAACTCCCTTTTATGGATTTTTGGCTGCCCTTTTCTTTAGTTCCTCCACAGGCATATGCATCATGCGGCCTATGGATTCTTTGCCACGGTAGGTAATCACGCGCAGCATGCTGGCATCGAGGGGCACCAGAAGCGGTTCGGTATATTTGGGGTAGAAATGGTCGGGAAAAGAATTGTCGAAACTGTAGTACATATCCAGGCCTTCTATTTCAGTTTTTAGTTCCACGGTTATTTTCTTTTCTGAATTGCGGCGCACAACAAAAATGGGGTCGTACACACTGGGCGCATATTTGGTTTCGGTTATCTGCAAGCGTTTGAAATGCGATTCGACGCGTGAAAAAAAGTTAACCCAATCTTTATTGCCCTTTGGCGACCAAGCTGCTTCGGCTATGGCAAAACCGCGTGGCCAAGTCATGTATTCGGCTTGTCGAATGTTGTACACTTGTTCAGTCCATAAGTTGGCCTGAGCGCCTTTTATATATTTCGAATCCACACTATCGGGAATGGGTTCAAATTCATAGCATTTGTTCAATCGAAGGGTGGCATACACTTTGGGCTCGGTTATTTCGTCGGCTTGCATGTAGTCTAAATAGGCGTATGTGGTGGGGCTCATGACTACTTCGTGTTTGTTTTTTGCGGCTTCAATGCCATATTTCGTTCCGCGCCAACTCATAATGGCAGTACTAGGTTTTACACCACATTCCAATACTTCGTCCCAACCCATTAGTTTTTTGCCTTTGCTTTGCACTATTTTTTCTACTCTTCTTTCGAAATAACCTTGTACTTCGTGCATACTTTTTAGGTTTTCGCGTTTCATCAGTTGGCTAATTGCCTCGGTTTTTTGCCAATAATTTACCGAAGCCTCATCGCCCCCCATGTGTATGTAGGGAAAAGGAAACAAGGTGGCTACTTGACTTATTACTTTGTCCAAAAAATCGTACACTTTTTCATTGGCAGGGCACAATGTATTGTCCAATAGCGCGATAGGCGGTGCACCTCGCGACCAATCCATTATTTTTTCGCCCGAACGCACTTTGTAATTCACCGCTTCGGGAGTGCAAGATAGTTCGGGATAGGAGGCAATGGCCGCCAAACTATGCCCTGGTACATCTATTTCGGGTAATATGTCTACAAATCGGGCTTTGGCATAAGCCACCAACTCTTTGATGTCTTCTTGGGTGTAATAACCTCCGTAGTCGCGCGGTTCATCGGGCGTGGGAGGCACGAAACTGCCAAAGAAGCCGGTTCGCTTCACATTCCAAGCACCTACTTCGGTAAGTTTTGGCAAGCCTTTTATTTCAATGCGCCAACCTTCGTCGTCGGTCAAATGCAAATGCAGAAGATTGTATTTGTAGCGCACCATAGCATCGATGTATTGCTTCACTTCAGCTTTGGTAAAAAAATGGCGCGACACATCGAACATAAGGCCTCGCCAGGCAAGTTTGGGATAATCGGTTATTTCGACACAAGGGGCTTGCCATTTTAATTGGCTTGCCAAGGTTTTGTTTTCGATTTCTTTTGGAAACAACTGCACCAATGTTTGCACCCCGTAGAAAAGGCCTGCTTCTTTGTTGGCACGAATGGTTATTTTTTCAGGTTCAATAGCCAATTTGTACCCTTCGTTGCCTAACACGGGGTCTTGCTTTGAATTCAAAAGCAAAGAAATGGTGGCATTGCCAGCATTGCCATAGGTTAAGGTATAGCCTGTGGGTACCGTCAATCTATCTTTTAAAAAAGCCAGTGTTTGACTCCTTTCTGCTGTTTGACTGGTTTGGACAACAATATTTGGTGGAAGTGTGAAAATGCCTGTGTTGCCTACCATTGAAACAGGCGCAGGGATAAGGGATAGCGTTTTGTCGTTGGGTTGGGCTAAAATGTAAAAGGGAGCAAAAAGCAGGAATATAGCAGAAAATAATTTCATGTTTTTCAGATTTTCAATTCACACCAAGCTCTTAAAAAAGCTAGATTTTCCATTTCGGTGCCTACCGTTATGCGCAAACAACCCTCGCACAGCAGCACTTTCGAACGGTCTCGAACTATGATGCCTTTTTCTACCAGGCTGTCGTATATCTCTTTTCCTTTAGGGGTTTTTACCAAAATAAAATTGGCATCAGTCGGGTATATTTTTTCAACCAGCTGGCTTTCAAGCAAGTATTCAACTAGCATGTTGCGCTGCTTGATAATTTTCGATACCAATTTATTTTTCACCTCTTCTTTTTGCAGTGCTTTTAGCGCGACTTGCTGTGTAAGCGTGTTGATGTTGTAAGGGTATTTAACTTTGTTCAGTATCGAAATTATTTCGGGCGATGCGAAAGCCATTCCCAATCGAATACCTGCAAGTCCCCAGGCTTTGCTGAATGTTTGCAAAACGACCAAATTGGGATAGCTCTTCAAATCTTGGACAAATGATTTCTGTTCAGAAAAGTCGATGTAAGCCTCGTCCACGACTACCAAACCGTGAAAAATCTTTGTTATTTCTAGGATGTCTTCTCGGTTTAAGCTATTTCCAGAAGGGTTGTTGGGGCTGCAAAAGAAAATGACTTTGCTTTCGGGTGCGATGGCTTCCAACACCCTTTTTTTTTGTATTTGAAAATCGCGGGAAAGGGGCACATTGACCACTTTTACATGGTTTATGTCGGCGCTTACTTGGTACATGCCATAGGTGGGCGGCAGCAAAATAATGGAGTCTTTTTGAGGTTTGCAGAAAACGCGCAAAAGCAAATCGATAGGCTCGTCGCTACCGTTACCCAAAAAAAGTTGATTTGAATTACAGGCTTTTAGTTCAGCGATTTTTTCTTTCAGTTTTAGTTGCAGAGGGTCGGGATAGCGGTTGTATTTGCCGCTAACGCCCACCGAACCGTAGGGGTTTTCGTTTGCATCCAAGTACACGTCGGCTTGCCCTTTGAACTCGTCTCGCGCTGAAGAATAGGGTTGAAGATGTAGGAGGTGTGGCCTGATGAGACTTTTTAAATTGAAAGACATGAATTGAGGTAAGTTGCTTTTGCTACAATGCTGCAAATATAACCATTATCGTGCAGCTACATTCAGAATGGAAGCCCTAGAAAAAGACCAAATAGCTTTAAGGATGAAGATAGGCAATCTCAAGGTCTGAAATTACATTCATGTAGTGCAAATAAGCATCATATGGCGACCTAAACGGACTAAAATAATCGTGTACCACCCCATCGTTCCAAGATTTTGTACTCATGTAGTAGAAATTGTCTGAACATTGCAGTTTGCCCCAAGTTGAAAGCAATTCTTCATTTCCGCTGTCCAACACCAATTTTTCCCATTCGTATATTTTATTGGCGGCATCCCATTGCATAGAATTGCCAAGCCAGGCCGAAATATCCCTTTCTGTATCGGCCCAAGAAGAGTATTGCGGGCAATCGTACACGTCTTTAGAGGGGTATTTTTTTACTATTTCCGAAGGAGTTTTAAAATCGAAATCTACGTGCTTGAGGATTTTTTCAGGCAATAATCCTAAAAATTCAAAGATGCCGGTTTCCTGCCATTGGTGTTCGCCAAATGTTTCGTAATCCATAAAGAGGTTCAACACATCTGACGCTTCTGCGTAGCGGTGTAGTTTGTTTGCAAATAGTGAAGCGGTGAGTGGGTATTCAGCCCAATTTTTGTCTGAAAACCGAAAGGCCACATCGTCTGAAAGAGGATAGTTTCTGGTTAGGATTTTCAATGTTTTATCGTTCATTGGCTTGAACAAATGATTCGCATCCAATCCTTTCAGTACATTTTCGGTGCCTTCGGCCAAAAGTCCTTTGTAACCCAATTTGCCTACATGAGTAGCCAAATCGTTGTTGTAAATGAGTTCGGTATTTCGAAAAACGGTGGGTTTCACACCAAAAAGCTGTTGTATCTTTTGGCTATGCATTTTTACTTGTCTATCGAATTCGGCTTTTGAAAAAACGAAGGCCAAAGAATGATAGTAAGTTTCGGCTAGCACTTCCACATGGCCGGTGTCAATCAGTTTTTTGAACGATTCTAGCACATCGGGGCGCAGCAATTCCAACTGTTCCAATAAAATGCCCGAGAAAGAGAAAGCAATTTTGAATTGCCCTTTCATTTTTTTCAAACTTTCCAAAAGCACAGCATTGGCTTTCAAGTAGCACTTGTCCGAAACTTTGTTTAAAATTTCCGCATTCAGTTGGTCGTTGAAATAGTCGTGCTTTTCGCCGATATCGAAAAAAGTGTATTCTCTGATGCGTACAGGTTGGTGTACTTGAAAATAAAAACAGACTGATGGCATAAAAAGTGGCGATTAAAAACGAATGTACAAAAAAAAGGGCTTACTGTAGAATGGTAAGAAATATTGTTCAGATAAGAGGCGTATAAATAAAAAAAGCCGACGAAACCCTAAAATCGTCGGCTTTTTGGTAGATAGATGAAATTGTTAGTCTACATTGTCATGCAGATACTTGTTGTTGCTAACCAATTCGTTATCCTGATTCAGATTGATTCGGGATATATTTTGTTCTGACGAATGTGGAATTTCTTCCAACTTCATTTGTTTGCGCAAATAAGTAGGCACTTGAAGAGTTTGTTTCAATTCAGTTGCAGTAAGCGACGAAATCGTGCTTAAGTTCATTTGACGCATACGGCCTTCGGCTTGCCTACGAAGCTCAAATCTTTTCTGCTCGTCTGAAAACAACTCGTTTGTGGCATTTGGTGCAAAATACGGTTCGTTTTTTTCCGTTGCATGAACAGATTTTGTTAAATCGAACTCCATACTGTTGTTCACATGAGCTTGCACCGAAGGTGGTACATAAGTAGGCGTGAACTGGTTTAAGGGTGGTTGAACTGGGTTAAAGATTTGAGTTTGTCTCGGTTCAGTTTCTGGTTTTATAATTGGTTGATTGGTTTCCAAGTCTATGACTTTGCGCACAATCTCATGTTTTCCCATGGCATCGGAAGAAGTAAAACCAGTGGCAATGACCGTAACTCTAATTTCGTTCCCCAAAGTTTCATCGACACTGATGCCGCATTTTAGGTTGGCATCTTCGCCAGCCATTTCTTGGAAATAGTTATTTATTTCCCAGAATTCGTCCATCGTGATAGCTTCCATGTTGGAACCCATTACCGAAACCAGAATTTTTTGCGCTCCTTTTATGTCGGTATTATTCAGCAAAGGCGAGTTCAGGGCTTGTTTTGCCGCATTTAAGGCTTTGTTTTCACCGCTTGCAGTTGCGGCACCCATTACGGCAGCGCCAGCTTCTTTCATCACAGTTTTTACATCGGCAAAGTCGATGTTTAGAATGCCGGGCATGGTAATGATTTCGGCAATCGATTTGGCTGCAGTGGTCAAAATATTGTCGGCTTGCGAAAAGGCTTGAATGAGCGAAGTATTGCCGTAAATTTCACGGATTTTGTCGTTCATGATCACGATTACGGTGTCGCAATTTGCCCTCATTTCTATCACTCCTTGTTCGGCCGAGTCTTTTTTCTTTTTGCCTTCGAATGAAAAAGGCATGGTTACGATGCCCACAGTCAAAATGTCGAGCTCTTTGGCAATTTTGGCAATAACCGGTGCGGCTCCAGTACCGGTACCGCCACCCATACCTGCGGTTATGAAAATCATTTCGGTATTGCCGTGCAATTTTTCGCGAATCTCATCTCTACTTTCCAATGCCGCATTTTTGCCTTTTTCGGGGTCGGTACCAGCTCCCAAACCTTTTGTGAGGCTTGTACCCAATTGCAGTTTGTTGGGAACGGGACTTGTTTGCAGTACTTGGGCATCGGTATTGCAAATGATAAATTCCACGTCTTTAATGCCTTGGTTGTACATGTGTTTCACGGCATTGCACCCTCCGCCACCAACTCCCAACACCTTTATAAAGGAAGGGGAAGAGGTAGGGATGTCGAAAGAATACATATTGTCTATCATAAAATTAGGGTTTTAGGGTTTTCTCATTTTTAAATTCAAAGGGGGTTTTAATAGCCTTGTTTGTCGTCAAAATCGTCCATCAATAGGCCTTTTGTTTTTTCTAAGATTCTGACAAAAAAATCATTAAAGCCAGTTTTTTTGAGATTGGAGACTTCTTGCCTGTCAGTTCCTTTTTGACTTACCATCACTTCTTTTTTATCCTTGCTCGAAGTAGCAGCAAATTCGTAGGAATGAAATC
Organism: Cytophagales bacterium; assembly: GCA_044349205.1. GTDB lineage: Bacteria > Bacteroidota > Bacteroidia > Cytophagales > UBA9547 > UBA9547. The sequence goes on from JBIKRJ010000125.1 coordinate 6,316, forward strand.
CAACCAAGACCAAACCTACTGCGGTGGCATACATTGGACTTTTTACGGCATCTACACGGCCTTTACCCAAGTGTTCGTTGGGGTATCCTATTCTCACATCCATTCCAGTAACATATTCAAACAATTGCTTGCAGTTTTGCAATTGCGAACCACCACCTGTGATGACAATGCCACCCGTCAGGCGATTTTCTAAACCCGTTTGCGAAATTTCAGAGTACACAAATTCGATAATCTCTTTCATGCGCGCCTCGATAATGTAGGCCAAATTTTTCACCGAAATTTCTTTGTCGGGGCGATTGCGCAACCCTGGAATGGAGATGATTTCGTTGGAATTGGCTTCTGTTGCTATCGCCCGCCCAAACTTTATTTTCAGCTGTTCTGCCTGATTGTACATGAGCTTGCAGCCTTCTTTCACATCTTGGGTTATGATGTTACCACCCAAAGGAATGACCGCCGTGTGGCGAATGACCCCTTCGTAGAAAATAGCCACATCGGTAGTACCACCGCCTATGTCTACCAGCACTACACCTGCCTCTTTTTCATCTTCCTCCAAAACAGAAAGGCTAGATGCAAGCGGTTCCAAAACCAGCTCTACTATTTCAAGATTGGACTTTTGTACACATTTTTTAATGTTGTTGATGGCTCCAATTTGGGCTGTTATCACATGGAAGTCGGCTGAAAGGCGAGTGCCGGCCATACCCACAGGGTCTTTTATTTCATGTTCATCGTCTACCATGTAGCTTTGCGGCATTACGTGAATAATTTCATCTCCTGGCGGGATAACAATTCTGTGCATGTCGTTCCCCAAACGTCTGATGTCATTTTCTGTGATTTCCTCATCGGGAGATTCACGCAAAATGCTATTTGTGTTTAGGGTACTTCGA
>JBIKRJ010000126.1:0-7190 GCA_044349205.1 Cytophagales bacterium
TGCAACCAAAGTTGGTGAAACCGGAAAAATTTTTGGTAAAATAACTTCTCTACAAGTTTCAGATGCTTTAAAATCAAAGGGAATTGAAGTAGACAGAAAAAAAATCGCCTTCAAAGAAGATGTGAAAAATGTAGGCGATTACACAGCTCACATCGATTTACACAAAGAGGTGAAAACAACTGTAGCTGTAAAAGTTGTAGCCGAGTAATCTCTCTGAACCTTTTCTTAAAGGGTTGCCTCACAAAGGCAACCCTTTTTTATTTGGTTTCCGTTTGTACTTCTAACTTTGAGCATTGAAAAAGAGGTATGTCATGCGACCAAACAGTTTTCAACCCGATTTTTACCGAAACAACCGAAAAAGACTTGCGAGCCAACTCAAGAGCCATTCGGTAGCCGTGTTGCACTCCAACCACAAAATGCCAACCAATGCCGATGGAACGTATCCTTTTGTGCAAAATAGCGATTTGTTTTATTTGACAGGCATCGACCAAGAAGACACCACCTTGCTCCTATTTCCCGATGCGCCAAATGAGACATTGAAAGAGATTCTTTTCATTCGTTATGCCGATGAGTATGTTTTGACCTGGGAAGGACACAAACTAAGTAAAGAAGAGGCAAGAAAAATATCGGGCATTGAAACCATACTATGGCACAACGGGTTTGAAAGTACTTTTCACGATTTGGCTTTGGGCTGCGAACACGTGTATCTGAATGCAAATGAGCATAAGCGTGCCGACCATGTGGTAAAAAACAAAGACGAAAAATTCATGGAATGGTGCAAAAAGAACTTGCCGCTGCACTCCTACCAACGTCTAGCGCCCCTCATGCACCAACTGCGAGTGCGTAAACAAGATTTCGAAATAAGTCAGCTAAAAACAGCTTGCCACATTACCAAAAAGGGATTTGAAAGAGTTGCCCATTTTTTAAAACCAAATGTGTACGAATATGAACTGGAAGCCGAATTAATTCACGAATTTATCCGAAACGGATCCAAAGGCTTTGCTTATCAGCCTATTGTGGCATCGGGGCCAGACACTTGCGTGTTGCACTATGTCACAAATCAAAAACAATGCAAAGACGGAGACCTCGTTTTATTAGATGTTGCGGCTGAATACGGCAACTACAAATCCGATTTGACACGTGTTTTGCCCGTGAATGGTCGTTTTAACAAAAGGCAAAAAGAGGTTTACAAGGCCGTTTTAAATATGTTTCACTACGCCAAATGTATCTTAAAACCAGGCCTGACATTTGAAGATTACAACAAGGCAATAGGCGAAAAAGCAGAAGAAGAATTGCTTGCACTAGGACTTTTAAACTTGCAAGACCTGCGAAGCCAAGACAAAAAAAAGCCATTGTATAAAACCTACTTCATGCATGGTCTTTCCCATTTTTTGGGTTTAGATGTGCACGATGTAGGTACCATGCAAGGCAAAATGGAAGAAAATATGGTCCTCACTTGCGAACCAGGCATTTATATTAGAAAAGAAGGTATAGGAATTAGACTAGAAAACGACATTCTGATAACCGAAAATGGCTATCTAGACTTGATGGAAAATATTCCAATTGAATTAGACGAAATAGAGCAGCTAATGACAAAATAATTTTTCAGCAAGGCTGGTATCTTTAGGAACTATTTTTTGCAATAAAGCAATTTTTTTTAGCAATTATCAAAGATTTTGGAGGGCATAAATCCAAAATCTATATAATTTCCTTGGGCGAGCGTTCATATTTACATCCAAAAAAACTATATTTACGATTACACTTTTTAGAATGGAGATTTCACAATCTTCGTCTTAAGGTTTAATACTTTACATATCTGATTAAAACAAAACAGAAGTTTGATAATGTCAACAACACTTCAACAAAACGGACTATACGATTCTCAGTTTGAACACGATGCTTGCGGCATAGGTTTTGTGGCCAACATGAAAGGAAGAAAGTCGCATCAAATCGTGATGGACGCCATTCACATGTTGGAACGTATGGAACATCGCGGTGCCTGTGGTTGCGAAGAAAACACGGGCGATGGTGCCGGTGTTTTATTCCAGTTACCTCACGAATTTTTTGTTGACGAGTGTATCAAGTCGGGAATAAAACTACCTGCTTTTGGACGTTATGGGGTGGGTATGATTTTCTTTCCGAAAGACGAAGAGAAAAAAGCCGACTGCCGCAAAATACTAAATAGAAACATTGAAAAACTTGGCCTTAAATTGTTGGGTTACAGAGTAGTCCCAACTGACAGTACACATGCCGATCTTGGACCTTCTTCTTTGGAAGTGGAGCCCACTGTTGAACAAGTGTTCGTGGAATGTCCCGATACGATAAACGATTCCATTGCTTTCGAACGCAAACTCTACATTCTCAGAAACTACACTTCACGCCTTATAAATGAGTCGATTAGTGGCATTGGAGATAGCTTTTACATCGTTTCTTTTTCTTACAAAACCATCACGTATAAAGGGATGCTAAAGACTTCACAAGTGAAGTTGTATTATCCCGATTTGAACGATGAAAAAATAACCTCGGCCATTGCGGTAGTCCATTCAAGGTTTTCTACCAACACTTTTCCTTCTTGGAAATTGGCTCAACCTTTCCGCTACATAGCCCATAACGGCGAAATAAATACGGTAAAAGGCAATGTAAATTGGCTGAAAGTACAAGAGTTCTTCTTTGAATCTAAGTTTTTTACCAAAGAGGAATTGGACATGGTATTCCCTGTGAACATTCCAGGACAATCCGATTCGGCCATGTTGGACAATGCCGTAGAAATACTCGCGCTGGCTGGTCGCAGCTTGCCCCACGTCATGATGATGCTTATTCCTGAAGCATGGGACGGCAACGAAGCCATGTCTGAGTTGAAAAAAGCTTTCTACGAATATCACGCATCTATTATGGAGCCTTGGGATGGCCCTGCCTCTATATCCTTTACCGATGGCGTGATTATAGGAGCTACTTTGGACAGAAACGGCTTGCGACCATCACGCTATTTGGTTACGGAAGACGATATGGTGGTGATGGCATCCGAGTCGGGAGTATTGCCCTCTATCGATCCTGCAAAGGTTATTTTGAAAGGTCGCCTTCAACCAGGAAAAATGTTTGTGGTAGATTTGGAAAAAGGCCGTATTGTAAGCGATGATGAACTAAAAGAAGAAATTTGTTCGAGAAAACCTTATGGTGAATGGCTTAAAGCAAACAAAATCAACTTAAAAAATCTTCCTGAGCCCCAAGTAGAGTTCAAACCACTTGACGACGAGCGATTGCTTGCCCGACAAATGGTTTTTGGTTTCAGTAAAGAAGACTTAAGATTTGTTCTTCAGCCAATTGGTGAATTGGGCGAAGAACCATTGGGTTCTATGGGGCAAGACACTCCTCTTGCAGTTCTGTCAGACCAAGCCCAACATTTGTCATCTTATTTCAAACAATTGTTTGCACAAGTCACCAATCCGCCAATAGACCCCATCAGAGAAAGGTTGGTGATGTCTTTGGTAAGCTATGTAGGCGGCGCAGGCAACCTTTTGGACGAGTCTGGCGAACATTGTCACATGTTGGCTTTAGAACAGCCCATTCTGACCAACAAAGACCTTGAAAAAATTCGCTCAATCGATCACCAACATTTTCAAACCAAAACCATCCAGTCAATTTTCAATGCCGATGGTAAGCCTGGTAATTTAGAAAGGGCTTTGGATAGAATTTGCAGATATGCCTCTGATGCCGTTGATGATGGTTTTGAAATCATCCTACTTTCTGACAGAGGCGTTGATTCCGACCATGCCCCTATTCCCTCTCTGTTGGCCACTTCGGCAGTTCATCACCACTTGATTCGCACCGGTCAGCGCGGCCGTGTTGGATTGGTTGTGGAATGTGGAGACGCTTGGGAAACGCACCATTTTGCAACCCTAATCGGTTTCGGTGCATCGGCAGTAAATCCTTACATGGCTTTTGAATCATTGTGTGGTTTAAGACGCCAAGGATACATTGAAGCCGAAAACTTTACCGATGAGAAACTGAATTATAATTTCATCAAAGCCATTGGAAAAGGATTGTTGAAGATTTTCTCCAAAATGGGAATATCTACCTTACAATCTTACCAAGGAGCTCAAATATTTGAAGCACTGGGCATTGCCAAACCTATCATCGATAAATATTTTGCAGGCACCGTATCTAGAATAGGAGGTATGGATTTGGATGCACTTGCCAAAGAAGCCTTGATGAAACATAAATTGGCGTATCCCGAAGTACCATTGCCAGTCAAGCAATTGCCTGTGGGTGGAGTGTATCAGTGGAAACGCAAAGGAGAATACCATTTGATGAATCCTGAATCTATCCATTTGCTTCAGTATTCTACCCGAACAAACAATTATCAGTTGTTTAAAAAGTACACCAAATCAGTGAATGACCAATCGACAAGAGCTTGTACTTTGCGTAGTCTTTTGGATTTTGTTCCTGGAAATCCAATTCCAATCGAAGAAGTAGAACCTGCTGAAAATATCGTAAAACGCTTTGCGACAGGAGCTATGTCTTTTGGTTCTATCTCTTATGAGGCTCACACAACCCTAGCCATTGCAATGAACCGTTTGGGCGGAAAAAGCAATACCGGTGAGGGTGGGGAAGATGAAATTCGGTATACGCCACTACCAAATGGTGATTCTATGCGTTCATCTATCAAACAAGTAGCTTCGGGGCGTTTTGGCGTTACCATCAATTACTTGACCAATGCGGATGAATTGCAAATAAAAATGGCACAAGGTGCTAAACCCGGCGAGGGTGGTCAGCTACCTGGTCACAAAGTGGACGAATGGATTGGAAGGGTTAGACACTCAACTCCGGGCGTAGGACTTATTTCTCCTCCTCCTCACCACGATATTTATTCTATCGAAGATTTGGCACAATTGATTTCCGATTTGAAAAATGCCAACCGTGCAGCCCGAATTAGTGTAAAACTAGTTTCTGAGGCCGGTGTTGGGACAATTGCTTCTGGTGTTGCCAAAGCAAAATCAGATGTAGTACTCATTTCTGGCCACGATGGCGGCACAGGCGCTTCGCCTATTTCTTCCATTCGACATGCAGGCTTGCCTTGGGAACTTGGTTTGGCCGAAGCACATCAAACTTTGGTTTTGAACAAATTAAGAAGCAGAATCATCGTGCAAACTGATGGGTTGCTTCGCACGGGTAAAGACTTGGCAGTAGCTGCACTTTTAGGTGCTGAAGAATGGGGTGTGGCCACTGGTGCTCTCATTGTAGAAGGTTGCATAATGATGCGCAAATGCCATTTGAATACTTGCCCAGTGGGCGTGGCTACGCAAAATGAAGACCTTAGAAAACGTTTCAACGGCACTGCCGATGCGGTGGTAAATTTCTTCCAATTCCTTGCTCAAGATTTGCGAGAAATTATGGCTGAACTTGGTTTCAGAACTGTAAATGAAATGATTGGCCAAGTAGATAGATTGAAAAAAAGAGAGGATATAAGCCATTGGAAACACAAGCAAATAAGCTTAGAAAGCATCTTGCATAAACCCAAGACTGAGGAAGGTGTGGGTATTTTCAAAAGCGAAGAACAAGACCACGGCTTAGATGGTGCATTGGATTTTGAACTTTTGAAAACCGCAAAACCCGCCTTGGAAAAAGGAACAAAAGTTTCTGCTGAGTTTGAGATTGAAAATATCAATAGAACGGTAGGCACAATTCTTTCCAATGAAATAACCAAAAAATACGGTGCAGCTGGCTTGCCAGAAGACACCATCCACATCAAATTCAAAGGCACTGCAGGACAAAGTTTCTCGGCCTTTGGAGCTCCTGGTTTGAAAATGGAAGTAGAAGGCGATGCCAATGATTATTTTGGCAAAGGTCTTTCGGGTGCAAAACTTATCATATACCCCGACAGAAGGTCGAAATTTGACCCAAGTAAGAACAGTGTGGTAGGCAATGTGTGTTTCTATGGTGCTACTTCCGGCGAAGCCTACATCAATGGAATGGCGGGCGAACGCTTCTGCGTACGCAATTCGGGTGTGAAGGCTGTGGTAGAAGGAGTTGGTGACCACGGTTGCGAATATATGACAGGTGGTATTGCGGTAATATTGGGCGAAACAGGAAGAAATTTTGCCGCCGGTATGAGTGGTGGTGTTGCTTTTGTTTACGACCCCAACAAAAAATTACGCAGCCGTTGCAACATGGAAATGGTTGATTTTGATGCCATTGAAGAAGAAGATGCGTTGCTTCTAAAAACCCTAATTCAAAACCACGCCGATTTCACAGGAAGCAAGGTGGCCGACGCCATCTTAAAAGGTTTCAATCTCGAATTGACCAATTTTGTGAAAGTAATGCCACGCGACTACAAGGCGGTATTGATGAAGAAAAAATTAAAAGTGGAACAAAAAGCAGTTGTGACAAATGGGTAAACCTACTGGATTTCTAGAATTTACAAGGGAACTGCCTAAAAAAGTAGATCCCAAGGAACGAGTAAAAGGGTACAAAGAATTTATTGAAGCGTTGCCCGAAGACAAGTTGAACAATCAAGCAGCGCGCTGCATGGATTGCGGAGTGCCATTTTGCCACAATGGTTGTCCGTTGGGCAATGTTATTCCCGAATTCAACGATGCGGTTTACGACAAAGATTACGAAGAAGCCTACCGCATTTTATCTTCTACCAACAATTTTCCCGAGTTTACCGGACGCATTTGCCCCGCCCCTTGCGAGGCTTCCTGCGTTTTAGGAATCAACCAGCCACCGGTGGCAATCGAGGAAATAGAAAAGAACATTATTGAAATTGCTTTCAAAAAAGGATATGTAAAACCCAATATCCCTAATGAACGCACTGGCAAAAAAATAGCCGTAGTAGGTTCAGGGCCAGCAGGTTTGGCTGCAGCTGCCCAGTTGAACTATGCAGGACACAATGTAACTGTATTCGAGCGCGACGACGAAATTGGTGGTTTGCTGCGTTACGGTATCCCCGATTTTAAACTTGAAAAATGGGTGGTCGAGCGTCGTGTGAATTTGATGAAATCGGAAGGAGTCACTTTTCAAACCAATGCCAATGTAGGAGTGAATGTGAAAGTGAGTCAATTGATGCGTGATTTTGACGCTATCGTATTGGCTGGTGGCTCTACTATTCCGCGCGATATCCCTATTAAAGGTCGCGAACTGAAAGGTGTGCATTTTGCTATGGAATTTTTGCCTCAACAAAACCGCCGTGT
>JBIKRJ010000127.1:0-7169 GCA_044349205.1 Cytophagales bacterium
TCATGGACAACACGAGCAAGGCGGTCTATACTTCTACCATCAATAGCAGCAACCTGCAGGTAAACCTCAACCAGTTTAGCTCCAAAGGCTTGTATTTCATTCAAATACTGGATAACACCAACAAGGTGTTGGATGTGAGGAAATTGATTTTGGAGTGATGCAACAAATACACTCTAATAATGCCCTCTGAGCGAGTACACTTTTAGTATATCTCCTTCAATCTGATAGACATATCGGTGTGTATCGGTAATTCTGCGAGACCATTTGCCTGATAATTCAAATTTCAAACCTTCAGGTTTGCCAATCCCCGTGTAGGGACTTGCAAGAATGGCTTCGGTGAGTTGTGCGATTTTCTTGAGGATAGGTTTATTGCCAGTTTTGACCCAATATGTCAGATCTTCATCTGCCTTTGGCAAATAGACTATTTCCATAGATTGTTCAACTCGTCTAGGCTTACTTTACGTCCTTTACCCTCGGCAAAATCTTTATCTCCTTGTAACACTTTTTCCACAAATTCTGCTTTGTACTCAGTTCCTTTCGAGAGCTCAAATTTGATTTTTAAAGCTTTCATAAAAGCCTTGATAGCATCTATCTGTGTAGCATCCGCAGTATATGCTTTTATATTTATCGCTTCCATATAACAAATATACTAGTTTTTCGGGAATGAAATTCCTATTTCCCTCTTCGCCAAATCTCTGGTAAATCACCCCATTTTGCCAAGTCAGCCAAAGGAGTTTTGGTTATTTTGAAGTAATGATAAAATAAATAGCCACTCGACATGGCATAAGAAAAACTAGAAGCTATCGCCGCCCCGTTTTTCCCCCACCACGGAATGAACAAGAACATGGCGGGAAGGATGGAAAACAAACCAATCAGCGACTTGATGTTATTTTCCTTGTAATAGCCCTTGGCGGAAAAATAATGGGCCATGACGGTGCTAACGCCCAACAACAGCACACCTGGCGAGAGAATTAGTATATAGTTTTTCAGTTCTGTAAAATCCTTGCCAAAGACATAGACATACACTTCGGACGGCACCAGCCACAGCACCAGCAAACTTGCACCTGTGAGCAAAAAACACAGCTTGGAAAAACGAAGCGTGAGCATGGCTTGCTCTTTCTCGTCGTGGGAATTCAAAATGTGAGCATACAAGACCAGAGAAAGGCTGTTGCTTATCATCCAAGTAGCTTCTGCCAAGGCAACCCCATTGGACATTTCCCCTACTGCCTTCGACATTCCCAACCAAAATAGCACGTAGTAGCTCAGCCTGTAATTGATTGTTTGCACGATGGTACTAAAATACGTTCCCGAACCAAAGCGCAACATTTCCTGTGCCGCAGATAGCATGGCTTCGGATTTTGTAAATCCTAAAAACGATCTGGATTGGAAAACAGCCACCACGTAGGACACAAGAGAAGAATAAAAAAAGCCTTCAACGAAAACCCCTATCGACCTTTGGCCCAAGACTTGAAAATAAAAAACAACATACACGAGCGTAAGAACTGGCTGAATGGCGGTGTTGACATTGTAAGCAAGCAGCCTGTTTTTCCCGACCAAAATCATTTGGTGCACGGTATTGAAAGATTGAATCAACCCTGCCCCCAACAACCACCAAGTGTAGGCGCTGGGATGGAAAAGATGCAAAACGAAAACGCCCAACAGCGCCACAATTACCGACCAGCAGTAGGCGACGATGCCAATAGTAAATACGTCCTTTTTAGGTACAAAATACGACATGGCGCTACCCGCCATAATGCCCGTAAAAAGCAGCACAAGGACAAAGTCTGACATGAAAAGACTCATTTCACCTCGACCCTCGCTCCCAAGCTGTTTGGAAACGAGCACGACCACAAAAAAATTGGCCAACATGATTAGCATCTTGTGGGCGAATGTGCTGGAAATTTTACTTAGCATGACCTATACTTTCAACAAAACGAAGCAAATGAATAGAAACAAGGTTCCAGTTGTAGCGCGTCTCGAAAAGCGCCCTGGCGTTTTGACCGTGACGCATGTATTCTTCCGAATGCAAAATGTAACGCTCTATCGCTTCCACTATTTCGGATGTATTCTTAGGGTTAACCAACTGGGCACACTCTTTTATTTCCGACACCTCGTTTTCTATGGCCTTCAAACGGCTGTATATCATGGGCTTGCCAGCAGCCATATAGTAAAATAATTTAATAGGAAGGCTATGGTTGTTTTCCCAGTTGGTTTTTCGCAAATCGAAGCAAATATCCATTTCGGCCACCTTGCGGCAAAACTCCAAAAGAGGCAGTTGGGGATAAAACATTAATATAACTTCATTTAATTTGGCGATTTTTTGCTCGAATTGTTGCTGAAAATGCACATTTTCGAACCAACCCACCACGAGGAGTCGTATTTTCACCGATGGCCATTTCTCTTGAAACTGCTGCACCGCTTCCAAAAATCGAAATATGCCCCGTTCTTCGTTGAGGATGCCCGTATAGCCTAAAACCCACTCGTTTTTCGTGTTTTGGCCAGGAGGCTTATGATTTTCAAAAAGCTCTTTTTCAGGATAATAACCCACTATCGTCGATTTTTTGAAAGGAAATAGATAACGATAGGGAAATCTCTTGGCCAATTCTCCAAAAATAAAAGCATCTGCCAACATGGCAGCAAACAAGCTGAAACAAGCCAGCCTCGCAGCCTGCCACATTCTATTCATACCATGCTTATACTTCCTTAGCTGCGTTTGCGACGGTTGCCATTCGGTAATATCGTACACAATTTTCACGCGCCTGGCACTTTTCCTTTTGTGAAGGAATGCGGCCAGTGTAGGCAATGGTTCTTGACTGATGATAATATCGGGATTATGAATGGAAAGCCGCTCGCGAAAAGCAGCGATTTTGGAAAGCGAATTCATGAAATTACCTTCAAACGAGTCCCAAGTTATTCCCCCTTCCTTACTTTGCAATATGCCTGTAGAACAAATGATGGTGACATGGTGCCCAGCCTTTTGAAAGGTTTTGGCAAGATGATGGTACAAGCGATCGTCCAAAGGCTGGTGTGCCGAACTCATAAGGCAAATGGATAAAGGATGTATGCTCATTGGATGCTATTCGCTACTACAAAAAACAGAATATTTTGCAACAATCTTGTGCTGCGCCACAAATTAGCTTTCCATAGTCCACCGCGAAAATCATTGCGTTTCATAAATTTGTTTCGTATTTAGCTTGTCTTATGCAAAAACAAAGCCTTCAACTTGCACAGCAACAAAAGCTAACGCCCCAACAGATTCAATATATCAAGCTGTTGCAAATACCTACCGCCGAACTGGATGCGAGAATAGAGGAAGAACTAGAAGCCAATCCTGCTTTGGAAGAAGGGGAAGAACTGCCTGAAAAACAAGAAACAGACGAAACAGACGACTTTTCAAACGAAGCTGGCGAAGAGCTGGACGAAGACATAGACAAGAAAAATCCCGACGATGAGTTTGATGCTTCCGACTACACCGACGATGACTTTTCGGGTTATAAAATGCAGGGCGACTTTTACGAACAAGAAGAATACGACGCGCCATTGGCCTCTACCACCAACTTGTACGAGTCCCTATTGAACCAACTGGAATTTCTGAACCTGAGTGAACGAAAAAACACCATTGCCAAACACCTGATAGGAAGCATAGAAAACGATGGCTATATACGCCGCGATTTGTACGCCATTGCCAACGATTTGGCTTTTACCCAAGACTTTGAAACCGACGAAGACGAGATAGAGGAAGTTTTGTTTAAAATCCAAGAATTTGACCCACCCGGCATCGCAGCGCGCGATTTGGCCGAATGTTTGTACTTACAATTGGCACGCAAAGACGAATCGGAAACGGAAGTAGCACATGCCAAAGCCATTGTGAAGGATTATTTTGAAGAGTTCAGCAAAAAACAATACGAACGCATCAAACTCAGGCTGGGTATAGGCGATGAAGAATTGAAGAGAGCCATAGACCTCATTACGCACCTGAACCCAAAACCGGGCGACAGTAGTTCGGGCGACGTGAAATCGCATTATTTGATACCCGACTTTATCTTGTTGTACACGGGCAGCCGTTTGGAAGTGATGCTCAACTCCAAAAATGCCCCTGAACTCAGGGTGAGCCAGGCTTATCGCGAGATGTTCGACACCTACGACAAAAGCCCTAAGAAAGACAAAAAGATGCGCGAGGCTGTCACCTTTGTGAAGCAAAAACTCGATTCGGCCAAATGGTTTATCAATGCCATCCAGCAACGGCAGCAAACGCTGCTCAAAACTATGAATGCCATCCTGAAAGCGCAATACGATTACTTTTTAGAAGGCGACGAGAGCAAGCTGAAACCCATGGTGTTGAAAGACATCGCCAGTACGGTCGAATTGGACATCTCTACCGTTTCCCGCATTGCCAGCAACAAATCGGTGCAAACCGACTTTGGTGTCATCCCACTCAAATTCTTCTTTTCCGAAGGCATCTCTACCGATTCGGGCGAGGATGTAAGTTCACGCGAAGTAAAAAGTGTCATCAAAGAAATGATAGAGGCTGAAGAAAAATCCAAGCCTTTGGCAGACGAAAAACTAGAAGAAATGTTGAATGAAAAAGGCTACAACATTGCCCGTCGCACCGTGGCCAAATACCGTGAACAGTTGGGAATTCCAGTGGCTAGATTGCGGAAAAAACTTTGATAGCAGTTCGTATATTTACAACAATGACATCTTTCGACATTCAAATCATTTTAGCAGGCTTTTTGGTAGCCCTTCCTTGTGCCTTGCTGGGTTCCTTTTTGGTGCTGCGTAAAATGGTCATGCTAGGCGATGCCATTTCCCATGCCGTACTTCCTGGTATCGTCATTGCCTTTCTTTTTTCTGGCGAACGAAATTCGGGCGTAATGTTGGTGGGGGCCTGTGTCATGGGACTTTTCAGCACTTTTCTTATCGAATATTTACACAAAAAAGGAGGCCTACAGTCCGATGCTTCTATTGGTGTTACCTTCACGGCTTTTTTTGCCTTGGGTATTATTTTGATTTCCGTTTTGGCCGGCCAGGTAGATTTGGATCAAGACTGCGTATTGTATGGTGAAATTGCCTATGTGCCCTTAGACCTTTGGATTACAGAAAGTGGCACCAACTTGGGGCCACGTATTGTGTGGAACATGTCTATAATCTCAGTATTGGTCATTCTTTTTCTGTTTTTATTTTACAAAGAACTTACTGTCAATACTTTTGATTCATCTTTTGCGGCAGTAGCAGGCATTTCGGCCACGCTATGGCATTATGCGCTCATGAGCATGGTCACCGTTGTCACCATCACTTCTTTCGAAGCAGTGGGGGCTATATTGGTCATTGCTTTTTTGGTTGGTCCGGCAGCTACCGCCTATTTGCTTACCACCAAGCTTAAAAATATGCTTTTGCTTTCGGTCTTGCTTGGTTTTACGGCCACCGTATTGGGATATTTGCTTGCTTCCTACACGCAAGGTTCGGTAGCGGGAGCTATTTCAATTGCCATTGGACTGCAGTTTGTCGTGGTGATATTTTGGCAGAATATGCGAAAAAATGCTGCTAATAAGTCGGCAAGCATTTCAACCCCCTCTTTTTGATAACATTAGCAATCCTGCAAAAGTCAAAGCCCCGTTCAACAAAAGTATTTCAAACCCAAACTTATAGCCTCCCAACCATTCTACCGAGTTTAGATTGAGGATGTAACACAAAATGGGCGACAGAACACAAATAAATGGTACTAAATAGTCGCTTGAAAGTACCCTTTTGGTGAAAAGACCAAAAAAGAACAAGCCCAACAAAGGCCCATAAGTGTAGCCCGCCGCCTTGAAAACCGAATTCACCACCGAGTCGTCGTTCAGTAATTTGAACAAGACAATGACCAAAAGGAGCAGGAAGGAAAAGCCCACATGCACCCAATTTTTTAACATCAGCTTGCGAGACTCGCTTTTTATCTGACGAAAATTCAAAAAATCGACGCAGAAAGAAGTGGTGAGCGAGGCAAGGGCAGAATCGGCACTAGCATAAGAAGATGCCGTGATGCCCAAGAGAAAAAACACCCCCGCAAAGGTGCCAAAATGATTGAGTGCCAACATGGGGTATAATTCGTCGCTACGGGCGGGCAAGGCTATCCCTTTAGCCCCCGCATACATGTACAACAATGCTCCCAAAGCCAAAAACAATAAGTTGACAAACACCAAAATGACGCAGAACCAAAACATGTTCTTTTGGGCATCGCCTATGTGCTTGCATGTGAGGTTTTTTTGCATCAAATCTTGGTCAAGACCCGTCATGACAATGGCTATAAAAGCCCCCGACACAAACTGCTTCAGAAAGAAATTATCGGCCTTGGGATCCCAAAAAAAGATTTGAGAAAAAGGGCTTTCGGATACGGCGTTGGGCATTTCCCACAAAGAGAGATTTAATTCGCCAGAAATAAGTACCACACTGATAACCAAGGCACTAATTAAAAAAACGGTTTGAAAGGTATCGGTCCAAATGATGGTTTTGATACCACCCTTGAAGGTATAAATCCAAATAAGCACAATGGTGATAAAAACCGTAACAAAGAAAGGCACCTTCCAAGCGTTGAAAATGCCTATTTGCAACACTTCGGCTGCCAAAAACAAACGAAATGCCGAACCCACCGTACGCGACAAAAGAAAAAATGCAGCCCCCGTTTTGTATGACCAATGCCCAAGCCTTTGTTCCAAATAGCCATAGATAGAAATTAAATTCATTCGATAGTAAATGGGCATAAGCACGGTAGCGATGAAAAAATAGCCCACCAAGTAGCCAAGTACCAACTGGAAATAGCCAAATTGATTTAGCTGACCTGTCGCTTTGTTTACGGCTCCTACCGCTCCTGGCACCGAAATGAACGTAACGCCCGAAAGCGAGGTACCTATCATACCAAAGGCCACCAAATACCAGGGCGATTGCCTGTTGGCCGTAAAAAAATCGTTGGTATCGGACTTTTTGCCCGTGAAATAGGCAATAAGCAGCAAAGCAGCAAAATAGATACCCAAAATACTTAGAATCAAAATTGGTGACATCACTCGTTTTTTTTGTAAAGAAACGGTATAAAGCCATGTGTTCAAATCCTTTCTTTATATATGCATGGCTAGTTGTTGGAAATTTTACAAGCAAAACTTTATTTTGCAGCAAAAACTTAAAACCCCTAAATA
>JBIKRJ010000128.1:0-7027 GCA_044349205.1 Cytophagales bacterium
TTGTTTTATGTCATTTTTTTTTTCTGCGGTGTTTCCGTTCGCAGAGGTAGTAGGGGTGTTTACGCTTCCGACATCAGTTTTTTTTTTTAGCTCGTCGGCACTACGAGCTAAATCAATGGCTTTGTTCAAATAGGCCATTTTGAGCAAGGCCAATTCTACGTGCAATCGGGCGTTTTTAGACGATTTATATTGCGTGTCGCAATTGTTGCCTATCGACAATGCCGACATAAGGAAAGAAATAGAAGCTTGCTGTCCTTGCTCACGG
Organism: Cytophagales bacterium; assembly: GCA_044349205.1. Lineage (GTDB taxonomy): Bacteria > Bacteroidota > Bacteroidia > Cytophagales > UBA9547 > UBA9547. The sequence continues at coordinate 266 of JBIKRJ010000128.1, forward strand.
TATTTTTGTTTGGCACTGTCCGAAACTTCGAGCAGTTTCAAAGTGGATTCGTCTTTGCAAACCAACAAATTTCGGAAGTGCTCGCACAAGCCCACAATAAAGTTGTGGCCATCGAAACCCTTGGAAAGTATTTCGTCGAATAGCAACAAAAGCTGGTTCGATTGTTCTTGAAGCAGGGCATCGGTTATCTTGAAATAATATTCATAATCGAGCACATGCAGGTTGTCGATGGTGGCTTGGTACGTGATGGTGTGCCCCAGTGAATAGGTGACGATAAGGTCGAAAATAGAAAGCGCATCGCGCAGGGCACCATCTGCCTTTTGGGCGATAAGGTGCAAGGCTTCCAATTCGTATTGAATAGCTTCCTTTTCGGCAATGCCTACAAGGTGCTGGGTAATGTCTTTGATCTGTATTCTGTTGAAATCGAAAATTTGACATCGTGACAGAATGGTGGGGATTATCTTGTGTTTTTCGGTAGTTGCAAGGATGAAAATGGCATAGGCGGGTGGTTCTTCCAAGGTTTTCAAAAAGGCATTGAATGCCGATTGTGAGAGCATGTGCACCTCGTCAATGATGTAAATCTTGTATTTGCCCGATTGAGGTGCGTAGCGCACTTGTTCTACCAGGTTTCGAATATCGTCTACCGAATTGTTCGATGCTGCATCTAGTTCGTGAATGTTCAGCGAACTGCCCGTGTTGAAACTTTTGCAGGAATCACATTCGTTGCAGGCTTCGTGCTCGGGGCTCAGGTTTGTGCAGTTGATGGTTTTGGCCAAAATACGGGCACAAGTGGTTTTGCCTACCCCTCTTGGTCCACAAAAAAGGAACGCTTGGGCAAGATGGTTGTTTTTGATGGCGTTTTTCAGCGTAGTCGTGATGTGCGACTGCCCCACTACAGAATCAAAAAGAGCGGGTCTGTACTTTCTGGCCGAAACAACAAAATTTTCCATCAGACAAATGTAAGCGAAGTGTCACACTTCGACAATAGAATTCCAAACGCTAATTTATTTATAGGCAGGAAGGGGGGTTTTTTTGTGAATATGGGGGTGGTCACAGTTGGGCTGACCTTCTGAAATGGACTCTTTTTCAGCAGTTTCTTTCGTGCTATTTTTTTCTTTTTTTTCTATCAGTGTGGAAAGGTCGGGCTGGCCTGCCTCTACCCAACTGGTGTACCAAAGGTCGGCCACCATTTTGATTGAATTGCGCATTTGGCGCTCTACCTGCCCTTGCAAGGCATTGGAATATCGTTGGGCAAAGGCGCGAGAGTACACCCTGATGGTCGTGTGGTTCCGCTCTTCAAAAGCGTATTTCTCGTCGGCTTTGAAGTCTTTACTCACCGCCGATTCAAAACGCAACACACTGTCGACCGCGGCATGCGATGAATGTACGGTTTGCCAAGCATACGCTTGTACATCTTGAATGTATTCGGCTTTGCCTATTAAATAGTCGTATTTTTTAGCATACAATTCGGGAATTCGGGTTTCCCACAAGGCGTGAATCCCTTTTTGGTTGGTAAGCTGGCCGTCGTAGTTGTGGGTGGTATGCAGGGGTACGTTGGCATCGGCAATGTAGTGGCCCAAATCGGCGGCTAGGTGCAAAATGGCTTGGGCATCTTTTGCTTGCATGGCCTTGGTAAGGCTTTTTTGCATGTGAAAAATGTGCCAGGGTAAAATGCCATGTTGATTTAAAGAATCTTCATGAATTAGTTTTTCTGCCTCATTGTAGTATTTAGGCAAAGTAGCAATGCCCATGTGGTGGTAGGTATCCAAATCGATGTAGTGCCTGCAAGCCTCGCCATCTTGAGTATGGCGTCTTTTGTCGGGGTTTACCGCATTTTCAGAAATGAAGTGGATATTGGCTTTGAAAAATTGGAAAAGAGATTGGTTGGGCAATAAATAGACCGCGTGCCTGTTGATGAGTTTGTGCGAATAAAACCCCCACCCAAAAGCAGTATTTGAAACAAAGGCAAGCACAATAAATAAGGTTTTCGTTATTGCGTTCACGATTGGGTGTTTAGCTTAAAATGAGTTTCACTGCATCAGCCATGTGGTGAACAGAAGGCCATCTTTCGCTCGAAAGGTACGAGTTGATCAAAATACCTCTTATGCCCAATTTTTCTGCAGGTATTAAATCCCGCTCTTTGTCGCCCAACATCCAGGATTTGGACACGTCGATGTCGAATTTGGCAATGGCTTTTTCAAACATCAGCGATTCGGGTTTGCGTGTGAGCGATTCGGTGTAGAAAGGGTGGTAGGGAGAGTAGTAAAACTTGTCGATGACGTGGTTGGACACTTGTTGGAAATGGTCGTGGCAGGCCTGCATGTCTTCTGTACTATAAATTCCTTTTCGGATGCCCGACTGATTGGTGATGACTATAAGAAGGAAACCTTCCTCTTTCAGTTTTTTAAAGCCTTCGACAACGCCGGGCAGGATTTCAAACTCCTCTACTTTGTAAATATAGTCGGGATTGTCGCGGTTTATGACACCGTCACGGTCTAAAAAAATACATTTGTTCACGGTAGTTTAAAGGTTAGAGTTCAGGGTTCAGAGTTTAGAGTTCGGGGTTTAAAGTTCAAAGGTAGGCTTCAAATGGCATGAAGCAAAAAAGGCCGAACAGTCTGTCCAGCCTTTTTGCATCAGAAATTAAATCACGCTTAGTTTCTGTTCAGTGCGTTCAAATCTTCGAAAGCGAGTTTTAGACGCTTTACAAAAGTTTTTTCGGCTTCGCGAATCCATACGCGCGGGTCATAGTATTTTTTGTTGGGTGCATCGTGCCCAGTAGGGTTGCCCAATTGGCCTTGAAGATAACCTTCGTTCTTTTTGTAGAAGTCTAAAATTCCCTCCCAATAGGCCCATTGCAAGTCGGTGTCAATATTCATTTTGATAACGCCGTAAGAAATGCCCTCGCGAATTTCCTCACGGCTAGAACCTGAACCCCCGTGGAATACAAAATTCAATGGGTTGTGGGCTGCGATGCCGTATTTTTGTTTCACATATTCTTGCGAGTTTTTCAAAATTTTAGGCTCCAATTTTACGTTGCCAGGCTTGTACACGCCGTGCACATTGCCAAAAGAAGCCGCAATAGTGAAGTTGGGACTGATTTTGCTCAACTCTTCATAGGCATAAGCTACTTCCGATGGCTGGGTGTATAATTTGGCATTGTCCACGTCCGAATTGTCCACTCCGTCTTCTTCGCCACCTGTCACACCAAGTTCGATTTCGAGGAACATGCCCATTTTGCTCATGCGGTCAAGATATTTTTTACAAATGCCAATATTTTCTTCCAAAGGCTCTTCCGATAGGTCGAGCATGTGTGAGCTGAACAAGGGCTTGCCGTTTTTCTTAAAATATTCTTCCCCTGCTTCCAACATACCGTCCACCCAAGGTAGAAGTTTGTGGGCGCAGTGGTCGGTGTGCAAAATAACTGTGACACCGTACAATTTGGCCATTTCGTGCACGTGAAGCGCTCCGCTTATGCTTCCGGCTACAGCGGCTTCCAATTTTTCTTTGCTGTTGGGGGCTGCTTTTCCAGCGTAAAACTGTCCGCCACCATTCGAAAACTGAATCATGACAGGAGAATTGACTTCTTTGGCTGCTTCCAACACGGCATTTACCGTGCTACTGCTGGTCACATTGATTGCAGGAAGGGCAAAGGCATTGTCTTTGGCATACTGGAAAAAATCGGATAGTTCTTTGCCGTAAAGAACGCCCGGAGCAAATTTGGTAGCGACTGTACTCATGGTATTTTGATTGATTTAAGGTGGTGTCTGAACAATTGAATTAGCAAAAATACTATTTCAGTTGGATTGCAGGGCAAGTTCTTGTATTTTTTGCAAGATGTTGCCTCATTCTCATTGAAATATAGGATTAAAATACTTCCAAAAAACTACCACAAACTCCTTGAACCAGCTGTTCAAATTATTCCAGTTTTCTTTGCAAACTTGCCCAGCCGCCACCATTATACACTTGCTTGAAGCCTTTCGACAACAAAAGATTTTTGGCGCTTGCACTGCGCATTCCCGAAGCACAACAGGTAATAATGGTTTTGTTTTTGTCCCATTTTTGAAGCTGTGCGCCCAAGGTGTCGAGTGGAATATTTGACGAGCCTTTTACGTGCCCCGACTGGTATTCTCCTTGGGTGCGCACGTCGAGGATGGTGGCGCCATTTTTGACAAGTTCTTTGTAGTTCGTTTCCGGGCCAAAGCCAAGCAAGTTTTTTAGTGTGTTCATCATACAAATTAATTTATTAATATATATTTATGTATTACAGCCTTTTTTTCTTGTTTTAGACTTTATTTTGAAAAATTTGGGTGCCATTGTAGTTCACTTCCCAAGTCACGGGCATAATTTTCTTCAGCATACTGCTCACGCCGCATATTTTGTCCTGCGAGGTGCTAACGGCATCCAAGGCAGCTTGCTTGTTTTCTTCAGGGCCTTTGAAATCGTACACAATGTGCACGGCTACATATTCGATGGGCGCTTGTTTGCTGATTTCGCCGCTTACTCCAATGTTCAAATCTTCAATATCCACATTGGCTTTGCGCAAGAGGGCTATGACGTCCATACCGGTACAGCCCGAAAGTGCCGTGAGCACAAAGGGTTTTGGAATGGGACCGTTGTCTTCGCCTCCTACGCGTTCGGGGGCGTCCATTATAATGGTGTGACCGTTCACAACCGAATTGAACTGCATTTTGCCCATCCATTGGGTTTCGATTTGGTGTGTCATATTTGGTATTGTTTAATGGTGTGGTAAAATTGAAGCCGCGCGTTGGCTTTTTTGGTAACAAATGTTTCACAAGCGCATTTTTTTAGTTCTGTGAGTTCTTTGGGTTTGTGTGTAGCCGCCCTATTCACCCGATTTTCCCTACCTTTGTGGTCGTTTTCCCAAAAGCGTTTCTCAATTTACACACAACTATCTAGTAAAATCGTCCATGCTTACCGTTTCTAATCTTTCCCTCCGTTTTGGCAAAAGAATTTTGTTTGAAGAGGTTGACCTCAAATTTGTAAACAACAACTGCTATGGCGTAATAGGTGCCAATGGCGCGGGCAAATCTACCTTTCTGAAAATACTTTCGGGTGAAATAGAGCCTACCACGGGTTCTGTGGCGCTAAACAAAGGAGCGAGGATGGCGGTCTTGAAGCAAAACCACTTTGAGTTCGACGAAGAGCAGGTCTTGAACACCGTTATAATGGGGCATAAGAAGTTGTGGGACATCATGCAAGAAAAAGAAGCCATTTACGCCAAGCCCGATTTTTCGGACGAAGACGGTACGCGCGCTTCGGAACTGGAGGCTGAGTTTGCCGAAATGGACGGGTGGAATGCCGAAACAGATGCAGCGCAAATACTCAGCTCGCTGGGCGTAAAGGAAGAAAACCACTACAAACTGGTAAAAGAGCTAAGCGGAAATGAAAAAGTACGGGTCTTGTTGGCGCAAGCCTTGTTTGGCAATCCCGATGTGCTACTGCTCGACGAACCTACCAACGATTTGGATGTGGAAACGGTGATGTGGCTTGAAGACTTCCTGGCCAATTTTGAAAACACAGTGATTGTGGTCTCGCACGATCGCCACTTCTTGGACTCGGTGTGTACCCACATGGTGGACATCGATTTTTCTAAAATAAAGATGTATAGCGGCAACTACACCTACTGGTACGAATCGAGCCAGCTTGCCTTAAGGCAGCGCGCCGACCAAAACAAGAAGAACGAAGACAAAAGAAAAGAACTTCAAGCGTTTATCGAACGATTTAGTGCCAACGTGGCCAAGTCGAGGCAAGCCACGAGCCGTAAAAAAATGCTTGAAAAACTTACCGTTGACCAAATACAGCCTTCAAGCCGAAAATACCCAGGCATACAGTTCAAGCCCGAACGAGAGGCGGGCGACCAGGTGCTAAGTGTGGAACACCTTTCGGCCTTGTCGAAAGACGGTGCATATTTGTTCAAAGACATTCAGTTTGCCTTGCACAAAGGCGACAAGGTGGCCTTGATTTCGCGAGAGGGCTTGGCTACCAGCACTTTTTATCGTGTCATTGCCGACGAAATAGCTCCTGCAAAAGGCGAATACAAATGGGGTGTCACCATCACAAAAGCATATTTACCACTCGACAACAGTGTATTTTTTGAAGATGCCGACTTAAACCTCATCGATTGGCTGCGCCAATATTCGCAAGACAAAGACGAAACCTACATTCGCGGTTTTTTGGGCAGAATGTTGTTTTCGGGCGAAGAAACATTCAAGAGTTGCAAGGTGCTGTCGGGAGGGGAGAAGGTGCGTTGCATGATTTCGAAAATGATCATGACGGGCGGCAATATGCTGTTGCTCGACGAGCCTACCAACCACTTGGACTTGGAGTCTATCACAGCTTTCAACAATGCACTGAAAGACTTCAAAGGCAATGTCATTTTCACTTCGCACGACCACGAATTTATAAATACTGTGGCCAACCGCATTATTGAAATAACGCCAAAAGGGGTTATTGACAAACACATGTCCTACGACGAATACATCTTGAACCCCGAGATAAAAGCGATGCGTGAAGAAATGTATAATTAAGCTAGTGTGGGCTTGGTATATTCTAGTTACTTTTGGTTTCCTCAGTGGTATATTTCATGTTTTTCATACATCTGTGTTGAGTTTGGTGCCAATTTAGCTTTTGTTGTTTACGGAAAAAAGATTTAATCATTTAGGTTTACGCTGATTTAGTGTTACTTTATTAAGTTTTTAAGCATAAAACAAAACTTTTCTTCTCCATATAATATCTTTT
>JBIKRJ010000181.1:0-4884 GCA_044349205.1 Cytophagales bacterium
ATCTTTACGCCACTTGTGTGCCATGGGCGACAAGCAAACCGCCTATTTTCAATACAATTGGCGCAAGGAAATTTGGAATATTTTTTTGGTAGGCGGCATTGTGTTGGGCGGTCTGCTTTCACACTTATTTCTTCGCAATCCTCATCCTGTGGAATTGAACCCCGCTTTGGTGAAAGAATTGGGGCAATACCACCTGATGGTAGGAAACGAGATGGCACCTGCTGAATTGTTCAGCTGGCAAGCACTTTTTTCCCTGAAAGGGCTATTAATTTCCGTATTGGGCGGTTTTTTGGTGGGTTTCGGAACAAGGTATGCGGGAGGCTGCACCAGCGGTCACTCTATCATGGGGCTTTCGAATCTACAGTGGCCTTCACTGGTAGCAACCATTAGTTTTTTTTTAGGAGGCATTATTATGGCCAATTTTATTTTACCTTATCTTCTTGCTTTTTAAATTATGAATACTACCATAGAAAAACCAGAATCGGAAGTAGAGTTTGAAGTACGGCACCAAGATGCCATGTGCACCAACGAGTCTGAAATAGAGTCGAAAGGATGGGGAAATATAAAGTATCTTTTGCTAGGTGTTTACTTTGGCATCGTGCTAACAAAATCGGAGGTACTTTCCTGGTATCGTATCCAAGAAATGTTCCGATTCCAATCTTTCCACATGTTTGGCACCATTTTTACTGCCATTGCAGTAGGGGCTACCTCTATTTACCTCATCAAAAAATACCATCTAAAGACTATCGAGGGGGAACCTATCAAAATACAAGATAAAGTATTTAACAAAGGCCATGTCTACGGTGGCTTGCTTTTCGGATTTGGGTGGGCTATAACTGGAGCTTGTCCTGGACCTATTTACGCCTTGATAGCTCCTACAGGAGGTGCCATTTTGGTCGTATTTCTTTCTGCACTTGCGGGTACTTGGGTATATGGGCGTTTGAGAAACAAACTGCCACACTAATTTAATCGTGCTTCGGACGTAAAAACCATCTCGTGTTGGCTATTACTCCTATTGAAAACATCCAATAATTTTCTTTTACAAGATTGGAAGCTGTAGTACCACGCTGACCATAAGCCAAAGTAGTGTTCAAAGTGACGCCTGTTTTGGGCATCACAAGTCCCAGGCCTATGTTGGCTTGCATTTGGGAAATACCTTGCCCCGATACCACATAAGGAAGCATATTCATGTTTAGTCCTGCTCGGTAAGCAATTCGTTTGTAAAATTTAATGCTATTGAAATCGGGAATGTATTCAGCCCCGATCGCTACGTATTGCTGATTGCGAAAAGTGCTGTTTAGCGAGTTGTAAGTAAAGCCTGCCCAATTGCCATAACTATAATCCATGGCCAAGGTAATTTTGTTGGGTTTGTACAACGACAAGCCCACACGGATAGAACTTGGCAAAGTATAGCCCGTAACACTTCCCGTGCGAATTGTATCTATTTTATATGGTAAGTAGTCGAAAAAACCCGCTTTTCCCATCAAGCCGTATCGCGATTCTTGCACAAATTGGTCTTCGTTGACCGAAATGGTACTATACACAGTACCCGTGAGTCCTATGCCATAAAACCAGTTTTTACTAGTTAGGTTGGTCACAATTCTTCTTCTGCCCAGCGAGTCTTTGATGATGGTATCCTTGATAAGTTCGTCGGTGGGCTGGTATCTCTTCTTGATTTCACGGGTGATGAGAAGTCCAGGCGTAAAGCGTAAATGTTTTTCGTCTCTTTGTTTTAGCGCATAAAATTTGGTTTTTCCGGCTTCCAGTTGTGTTTGGTCGTAAGTGCTTTGCCCCATAATAAAACCTGTGCTTAGGCCTATCATCAGCCAATCTTTGTAATTATAGGCATTGTTTATCAAAAATTCGGAAAGACCTCCCGATCCTGAATACGAAATTTGGTAGGTTTTTTCGCCAATAGTAGAGGTGAAGTTGTCTTGATAGTTTACCGTGCTGAATGGTTTTGCGGCAAACTGAGTCACCCACCTTTTGTGCAAAGGCAAGGCAAGGGAAACATGCTGAATATTGCCCGAAGCCCCGTTTTGCGATTCTGTTTCTGTTTTTTGTGAAGTTCTTTTGCCTGCTATGCCAAATTCAAAATTAGTGTACTTGAGCATGGAAATAGCAGCGGGGTTCAGCGAATTAAGCTGGTAGGCATGGTAAAGACCTGTGCCAGCGCCGCCCATGCCTTGGTTGCGGCTAAATGAACCGTCGTACATGTCGCCAATGCCTATGCGGCTATAGGCCGAAGGACCAAGATTTTGTGATTGGGAATGGTAAGCAAAAAAATAGCACAGAAAAAAAGACAGAAACTTAGCGAGGCGCATTATACAGCAGCGTGTGGTTGAGACCGAACAAGACCAAATCGGGAACTACAAATATGGTTTCTTTTATTCTACTTTCAAAAAAAGGAGCATCGCCACCACACATCAGCACCTGCAAGGCAGGGTAGACACGACGATATTCTGACATAGTTTTTTCTATTTCGAATGTAAGTCCGTTGACAACGCCCGACCGAATGCAGCTATAGGTGTCGCTGCCTACCAAGATATCTTTTCCCTCGCTTTCTACAAGCGGAAGTTTGGCCGTGAAATGATGTAATGCTTTGAAGCGCATGTGCAAACCCGGCGAAATGGCACCGCCCATATATTCTGCATCACTTGTAATAAAATCATAGGTTACACAGGTGCCCGCGTCTATTACCAAACAGTCTTGCTTGGGTAAATGTGCCTGTGCCCCTATTACTGAAGCCAAACGGTCTTGTCCCAATGTTTCGGGACTTGCATATTTATTCTGAATAGGCAAGCGCAGCAAACTATCAAATACAAACAAGGCGCCCGATTTGGGAATAGCATCGAAAAGTTCTTTTTCAAATTCCTTTACACTGCCCACTATTATGTGCTGTAAATTATGCCGGGCAGTCCAATTAAACAATTCTTTTTCATTCGAAAACACCTCTTTCTGAACCAACTTATCGTGGTCGAACAGGGCGGCTTTTAGCAGCGTATTACCAATGTCGATACAAAGATTCATTTTGTGCATGTAAGGCAAAGTACGGCAAGTTTTTAAACAAAAACGAAAAGCCCATATTTCGAAAACTATGCCAATGTCTGGTCTGTGAAATTTTTTTGTTGTTTTAAGAAAAGAATATTCTTGTTTTTTAACTCGCCATAGCCTATTGATTACTTGCCGAAAAGCATCTTTTTCCTACCTTGTGAACAAACCATTTTTAGCAACATGACAAACCTTTCCATTTTCCAGTCCAAGCGCAGTAAACTATATATTTTTCTTTGTTTTATTTTCCTGACGAATGCCATTTTAGCCGAAATAATTGGGGTAAAAATATTTTCGTTGGAAAAATATGTAGGGGCTTCACCCGCCCAAATTCAACTGCCTTTCGATTTCATTTTAGACTTCAACCTCACGGCTGGCGTGGTCATTTGGCCCATCGTATTTATCACATCCGACCTCATAAATGAATATTTTGGCAAGCCAGGTCTAAAACGTGTGAGCTACCTTACGGCTGGCTTCATCGCCTACTCATTCATCATCATTTATTACAGCACCACCCTGCCCCCCGCCGATTTTTGGTTGGAACTAAACAAAGAAAAATATGGCAGTGGATTTAACATCGATGGGGCTTTTTCCCTAATCTTCAGACAGGGTTTGGGTATTATTTCAGGTTCTATCACGGCATTTTTAGTGGGTCAAATCATCGACGCACACACTTTTCATTACCTAAAATCGCTTACAGGCAGCAAGCGCATTTGGCTTCGCGCCACCGGCTCTACTCTTGTGTCGCAACTTATCGACAGTTTTGTGGTACTTTTTGTGGCTTTTTATGTGTTTGGAAACTGGCCTTTTAAACAAGTGCTGGCGGTGGGTATTATCAACTACATATATAAATTTACGATTGCAGTAATTCTTACGCCCGTCTTGTACCTAGCTCATAACTTGATAGACAAGTATTTAGAAAATGATGAAAAGAATTAAGCCTTTTCATGTGGTACAGACTGAAGTATTTTAACTATAATTAGCTTTCTAAAACCTCAAAATCTTTTCTATTGAACGTTCGGTTAAAGTTTCTCGGAGCAGCCCAAACGGTAACGGGTTCACGATATTTGTTAGAAGCAGACAATTTCAAAATATTAGTCGATTGCGGATTGTTTCAAGGCCTAAAAGACCTTCGCCTAAAAAACTGGGAAGAATTTCCGGTTGACCCCAAAACCATCAATGCAGTAGTGATTACACATGCCCATATCGACCATACGGGCTATTTACCAAAACTTTTCAAAGAAGGTTTCAAAGGGCCTGTGTATTGTACCACCGCTACCCGCGATTTGATGGAAATACTATTACTGGATTCGGCAAAACTACAGGAAGAAGAGGCCGATTGGGCCTACAAAAAAGGCTACTCTAAACACTCGAAGCCCATGCCCTTGTACACCGTTGAAGACGTGAACAGCATCTTAGGAAACCTGAAAGGATATTCATACAACCAAACTATTTCGATTGGCAAAAATGTCTCGATAAGATATTACGATGCGGGCCACATTTTGGGATCGGCCATAACTGAAGTGCTCATAAAAGGCAATAAAATGCGGAAGTCGGTGGTGTTCTCGGGCGACATAGGCCGCTACAACAAACCTATTTTGCGCAACCCCACCTCGCTCAAAAAAGCCGATATTCTATTGGTAGAATCGACCTATGGCAACAGAGACAACCCTAGCGGCAATGCCAAAGAAAAATTGGCAGAAATTATCAATACTGCGCTGGCCAGAAAAGGCTGTCTGATGATTCCCGCCTTCTCGGTAGGACGCACGCAACTGCTCATTTACTACATCAAGTTGCTGATGACTGAAAAAGCCATTCCCAATGTGCCCATCT